>JAEWKB010000121.1 GCA_023386255.1 Bacteroidota bacterium | reverse complement strand
GTTATCGTTTGATACATTTACAGGAGAGTTACCCTCAACATTATTATAATTTTTATACCTGTCCAGCACGTTGCCTGAAGCAGCAAGGAAAAACTGGTAGTTATCAGCAGCAGGGTCCGGGCGGCCGGCAAAAGGCGTACCTGCACCTTCTTCAGCATCACCCAATCCGTCAAAACCAACGTCCTGCACCGTACGGTTGGCACCATCTGTATCAAAGGCATATATTAATGACTGAGATACCGGTACCCTTCCCCACTGGGTAGTAAAGGTGGGCTGGTTGCCTCCTGCTGTAGGAAGCCCGTTCTCATATTGTTTCCTGTTATCCCTTAATATATCTTCAGATATTTCCCCAAGGTTTATCTCAAGCGTACCTGTATTATCAGGTGCAATGGCATCGTTATTGGTGCCCACGTATGGGTCCATCATCCAGAACTGGATGTACTCAACATTGGTCTGCTCAAAATTGGTTGAGTTAATAGAACGCATCATCCCGCCCCAGTTATTTACGGCCTGCGCTTCGGTAAAGCCATTTGTTGCGGCAGCATCAGGGTTAAAATTGTAAGGCCCCCTTTCCTGCGGGTAGTAAGACATATCCAACGTGTTAACCACTGTAGTCTGGCCGGGCACAATATCAGTTAAAGGATAAAGTTCTTCATAAAATATGCGCCTTGTCCTGTTACTGCTTATATCATCATTTGAGATGCCCGAAGGCTGCGAATTTTCAGCATAAAATGTGGGGTCAATACTATACCAGGCGAGCTTACCCCTGCGATACCCGTAGGAACGATCATCAATTGGCGGGTTATCACCCGGGAAAATAGTAGCAGGCGCACTCGAGAGTGACCAGGCCTGCGCTGCACGCATATCAATTGTGGTTTGCGAACCTTCAAAATCTTCAATATAAGTTGTTGCTTCGCCATTAAACTGGTCTGCTTTTGATGCTCCAGGTTTAAGCATTGCAACTTCACCCCTGAACGAGAAGTTAGAAGGCACATCGGTATCCATATTCGGGAGCTTGTTTACAAGGCGTGTAAAGAAAGGCACCTCGGTAGTATAAACACCATTTAATCCCATTATTGTATTTCGCACAGATTCCTGCCCGTAATTTGTTTTTTGCGTAAAAGGCCTCTCGCTCATGTGGAGCAACGTGGCACCTAACAAGAATTTATCAGAGAATTTATGCTCGATATTAAAGCCCATGAAACGGCGCGTTTGCTGGCCGAATGTAGCATTGTTCTCTACAGAAACCTCAATTGGGGTATTTGATGCCTGGAGTGAGGGGTCCAGTATCTGCACACGCCCCAACTGGTAGTTTACCGTATAATCCTGCCCTTCAACAAGCACACGCCCCCCGGCAGTTACCACTACCGATCCCTGAGGAATGTTAAAAGCTCCCAATGAGATACCGTCGCCACCGGTAGATTTAAAGCGGCCACGCAACTGGAATTTGTTCTTTTCACTTTGCTGGAGCGCATCTGCCTGTGTACTTTGGTAAAGCCTGCGGTACACATACCTTCTTTGGTTGGCATTGTAGCCTGCTTCGGTTTCATCATCATAATCACCTACAGGGCCATCGTTATCAAGCCTGTCAAACAGGAACTCACCAAACGGTTCAACTGTTGTAAAAATGATGCGGCCCGTTTCAGTATCAACAGTAAGGCCCGGCACAAAATCAAAGAAACCGTCTCCGCCCTCCTGTGGGTCATTGGTATAATTAAGCCTGTCAACATTAAATACTTTAAGCAAAGGAGTATCGGCCACACCCTCCGGCAGCGGCAGCGGAGAACCCGGTGCCGGCGTTATGTAGTTTAAAGGTGAAGGGTCGGTGTAAAGTATGTTGAACCTGAAATCTTCCTGAGACAGCTGGTAAGCACCCGGAATCTGATATATGTTTTTCATCATAAGGTCCCATACCGGCTCATCTACGTTAACAAGGCTGCTCTTCAGCATTTTAAGTATAAGACTTTGAGTAGAAACGTTTGCAGGTGCCTGGTTAGGATCGTTAACAGGCCCTTCAACAACCGTAGCATCAACCCCATCGGTACCAAATTCGCCCACCTGGTATACCTGGTCGCCAATTGTATATTGGTAAGCAACGGCAATAACCTCGTCATTAGATAAACGCTGGTTTAAAGACAGGTAACCCAACTGCTTGTGGTAAGTATATTCGTTTCCAGACAGCTTACGTGCATTTTCAAGCTTTGAATAGTCACGCCCTTCAGTGGCGTTTAGCCCTCCCGTAAAAGCTCCGGGCCCTACGGTAACAATTTCCCTTATTGCAGGTGTAAGCATGCTTGCACCCTGCCCTATGATTTCCGGGTTAAGGGCGTTATTGCTATTATCCGGCGGAGAATCGGGCGTTACGGTAAAAAATCCTGCCGGCGCCGGTGCCGGGCTCGCAAAGCCGACGGTTTCAGGCGTAATGTCTTCTGATGGTGCAGACGGTCCGTTTACAGTATAGCGCTGTTGCTGTGCTTCACCTAAATCCTGTAATGCTAGTACGTTCCGAGAGTTGTTATCGTTAGGGTTTATCCTGTTCTGCCTGTTGGTTACCCATACTTCAATACGGGTTATTTGTACACGGCTGTCAATAAACGGATAGTTACGCAGCGCATAGTCATACCTGTTCCTGAACCATTGTGAAAGGAAGAAGTGCCTGTCGGCATCATACTCCAGAGCAAAAAGCGAGAAGTCCTGTACGGTACCGCCGCCCTGTGCTGTTACTGTTTTGGTTTGTGATTTTTGTTCGGAATAAATACCGGTAAACGTAGTGCGACCGAATTGCAGTTGAAGCTTTGCACCAAAAAGGCTTTGCGCGCCCCTTATTAATGAGTTGGATAAAGGAAAGCTAACGTTACCAACCTCGATCTTCTGGATTATATCGTCTTCAGTAGGGGTGTATTCAAGCTTAATAAGGTTTTGGAATGCAAATGTAGATTCGGTGTCATAATTAGCCGTCACACCCAGCCTTGTACCTACCTTACCCTGCAGGCTCATACTTATGCGCTGGTCAAAATCGAAGGTAAATGTACTCCTGTTCCTGGGTGATAAAGAAGGATTGTCCTGTTTTGTATAGCGTATCCCTAAATCAATTTCTACCGACCCCTGGGGTTTTACATCAATGGTGTTACCCCCAAATATAGTTTCAAACAGGCCAGAATTTACGTAGTACCTGGGCAGGAGGTTTTTTTGCTGCTCTGCACTGCCGGCTTTCTTACCGTCTATAGCCGCCGATTTTTCCTGAAAATAATCGCGCATTGCCTCCCTAAGCACCAGCTCTTCATATTCAGCCGGAGTAAGCATTATAGGGTAAGTAATATTGAAACCATCAAATGTGTTAGTATAAATATACCTGTTAGTTACAGGATCATAAGTGTAAGCTTCAACTATACTGCGGGGGTTGCCAATTTCAACTTTGCCTGTGCTGTATCCTTTAACTGTATCCTGTGCAGCCTGTGCAGCTTCCTCTTCTTCATCTACCTGCGCCTGGGCAACAAGGCCGAAGAATAAAAAAACTACGGAAAACGAATATTTAAGTTGTATGTAGAACTTGTTAGGGTAATCTGTTTTCAAAGACTATAGATTTTTTAATGCTTGTTTTATAATGGTTTCAACATTGGCCCCCGGAGTTTCTTTAACAATTTTTTCTACAGCCTTTTCAGCCATTTTTTTGTTAAATCCTAAAACCTCCAACGCAGATAACGCTTCATCTTTGTTTGTATTGTAACCTGAAACCGAAACTTCTTCAAGATCATATAGTTTTAACACTTTATCTTTCAGGTCCAGTATCACCCTTTGCGCAGTTTTATTGCCTATACCTTTTATGGACTGAATGGCAGCTACATCGCCCCCGGCAATAGCGTGTATTACCTGCTTTGGCTCCATAGATGACAACATGGTCCTGGCAGTACCGGCACCTACACCTGATACCGACAGAAGAAGCTTAAACAACTCCCTTTCGGCTTTTTCAACAAAACCAAAAAGAGTGTGGGCATCCTCCTTTACCTGAAGGAAAGTGTACAACTTAATATTTTCTGAATCAGGAAGTAAAGAAAAAGTATGAAGTGAAATATTCACCTGATATCCTACTCCGTTACACTCTATAACTACCTCTGTTGGCGTTTTCTCTACTAATCTTCCCTGAAGATGTGCTATCATATCTGATGGTTAACCGTTTCCAAAAATAACAAAATTCTTTAAGTATACTAGGAAAACTATTTTCTTGTCATTTTCAGCCTCTTTTCTTTTTCCTGTGCATCAACCACAGCAACGGCTGCCATGTTTACCATTTCTTCCACACTTGCGCCAAGCTGGAAAATATGTACGGGTTTATCCATACCCAGCATTATTGGGCCAATAGACACTGCTTTGTTAAGCTCCTTTAAAAGTTTATAGGTAATATTGGCAGCCTCAAGATTTGGAAATATAAGGGTATTGACTTTTTTATCTGAAAGTTTTGAAAACGGGAACTTGCTTTTTAGCATATCAGGGTTAAGTGCAAAATCAGCCTGTATTTCACCATCAACAATAAGATCCGGATAATTTTCATGCAGGTAGGCTACTGCCTCCCTTACTTTTACGGCGCTTTTATCGGCCGACGAGCCAAAGTTTGAGAATGACAGCATGGCAACTACCGGCTCCATACCAAACATACGCGCTGTCCTGGCAGTCATTAAAGCAATCTTGGCAAGATCGTCTGCAGTCGGGTCAGGATTAATGGCAGTATCTGACAGGAAAATCGGCCCACGCTTTGTAAGCATCATGTTGGTTGTGGCAATCCTAGTTACCCCGGGCGCTTTATCTATAAGCTGCATGATAGGCTTTACTGTAGAGGGATAGCTGCGGGAATAGCCTGTAACCATGGCATCAGCATCGCCTTCATTAACCATCATGGCTGCAAAATAGTTACGTTCACGCATCCATTTCTGCGCATCAAGAAGATTTACGCCACGGCGTTGCTTTTTCTCCCAAAAAACCTGGGCATAACGGTTCCTCCTGGCATCTTCCTCACTTGTTTTAGGGTCTATTATCTGTACTTCAGCATCAAAACCTATTTCTTCTTTAAGCTCATTAATAGTTTCCCTGTTCCCCAACAATATAGGCACACCTATTTTTTCTTCCATTACAATCTGCGCGGCCTTAAGCACATCCAGGTGATCGGCCTCGGCAAAAACTATCTTTTTAGGATCGGTCTTGGCACGGTTGGTAAGCAGGCGTACCATTTTGTTATCGTTACCCAGGCGCTCAAGCAGCTCCTCAGTATATTTATCCCAGTCGGTAATGGGCTGCTGGGCCACCCCGCTTTGCATGGCTGCCCTGGCAACCGCGGGTGACACCACAGCGATAAGCCTTGGGTCGAATGGTTTTGGAATGATATACTCGCGCCCGAAATTTAATTTTGTCTCACCATAAGCAATATTTACCTGCTCCGGCACCGGTGCTTTAGCCAGTTCGGCAAGGGCGGTTACTGCCGCCATCTTCATGGCTTCGTTAATCTTAGTTGCGCGTACATCAAGCGCCCCCCTGAATATATATGGAAATCCAAGTACATTATTAACCTGGTTAGGATGGTCTGACCTTCCTGTGGCCATTATAACATCCTGGCGGGTGGCAATAGCCACATCATAATCAATTTCAGGTGTAGGATTTGCCATGGCGAACACAATAGGATTATCTGACATGGTAAGCAGCATATCAGGCGTAAGCACATTACCTACCGAAAGCCCAAGGAACACATCGGCTCCTTTAATAGCTTCAGCCAGTGTTACAGCATTGCCATCCTTAGCATACTTCCGTTGCAGGTCAGAAAGGTCGTTCCTGCTGCTTACCAGCATACCATCCTTATCAAACATAATGATATTCTCTACCTTTACACCCAGCAAAAGATACAGGTTAGCACAGGCAAGCGCTGCTGAACCGGCGCCTGAAACCACTACCTTTATTTCATCCATATATTTTTCGGCAAGCTCAACCGCGTTAAGCAACGCTGCCGAAGAAATAATGGCCGTACCGTGCTGGTCATCGTGCATTACCGGGATATTAAGCTCTTCTACGAGCCTTCTTTCTATCTCGAAAGACTCAGGCGCTTTAATATCCTCAAGGTTAATACCCCCAAAAGTAGGAGCTATATTTTTAACCGTTTCAATAAACTTATCTACATCCTTGGTGTCAACCTCAATATCAAAAACATCAATATCAGCAAATATCTTAAATAGCAGGCCTTTTCCTTCCATTACCGGTTTTGAAGCCTCAGGGCCAATATCGCCTAATCCCAAAACAGCCGTACCGTTAGATATAACTGCAACAAGGTTTCCTTTGGCAGTATATTTATAAACGTTATTTACATCTTTGGCTATTTCAAGGCATGGCTCAGCAACGCCCGGCGAATAGGCAAGTGATAAATCGCGCTGTGTTGCATATTTTTTAGTTGGTACTACCTGTATCTTTCCGGGATGCGGCTTGGCGTGGTATAAAAGTGCTTCTCTACGCTTACTGTATTGATTCATCTTTGTGTTTTCTATTTTTACAGAACCCACAAAGTTAAACCTCTGAACGGAAATGGGAAATTTTTAACGTCTATTCTTTTAAAAAGTTTAGGTTGCGAAGTAAGCCTGAATACTTTGTTCTTTTTACAGCCGAATTTTTAAATACCGCCCTAAAGGTATCTTCTGTTATTTCCTCCCAGTCCTGTTTTGACATGGAAAGCAAATCAGGATGTGGATTGAACAGAGGCTCACTGTGCGGCTTTGAAAACCGGTTCCACGGACACACATCCTGGCATACATCGCACCCAAAAGCCCAGTCATCGAACTTACCTTTAACCTCTTGCGGAATATTCTCTTTCAGTTCAATAGTAAAGTAGGAAATGCACTTGCTGCCGTCAACCACATACGGCTGGATTATGGCCTGTGTAGGGCAGGCATCAATACAGGCGGTGCAGCTGCCGCAGTGGTCGGTTGTTGGGGTGTCATACTCCAGTTCAATATCAACTATTAGCTCTGCAATAAAAAAGAAAGAGCCTACCTGTTTGCTTAGCAGGTTGCTGTTCTTGCCTATCCACCCCAGGCCGCTTTTAGCAGCCCAGGCTTTATCGAGTACGGGAGCCGAATCTACAAATGCCCTGCCCCCTACTTCTCCAATATCCGACTGTATGGAATGTAGCAGCTCTTTTAACTTTTCCTTGATTACAAAATGATAATCCTGCCCGTAAGCATATTTTGATATTTTGTACGTACCTTCCTGCTGGGTTTGTTCAGGATAGTAGTTTAGCAACAAGGAAATAACGCTTTTGGCGCCATCAACCAGTTTTGTAGGGTCCAGCCGCTTGTCAAAATGGTTTTCCATGTACTGCATCTGGCCGTGGCGGTTCTCATTGAGCCATTTCTCCAGGCGTGGTGCTTCCTCTTCCAAAAAACCTGCTTTGGATATACCGCATGACAAAAACCCCAGGCGTTTGGCTTCGGATTTAATGAAAGATGAGTAGGTATGTTTTGTAGATTTCAGATTTTAGATTTCAGATTTTAGATTCCACTCAAACCTTTGAAGCTGCCTTGGCCTTAACTGTTTTTAAAGAACTAACAAAGATTGCTGTAAGTTCATTTCCTTCTTTCCAGACAGAATCAACAACTGCTTTATCAACCCATTGCTTCTCAGCAATGATTTCAAGCCAGTATAAAGTTTCGTCTGATTCCTCCAGTACAATTTCCATTTTAGAAACGAACTCCCTGTCGCTTCTTGCACGGCAAACTGCCCTGTAATTTGCCCCTACTGATGTGCCGCTTTTAGCAATTTGATAAGACACAACTTTTGAAGAAGATGAAAATGGCAAAAGCTCAACCAAATTTAATATGGCTAAAGAATATTGTTTGGTTCTGTGCTTTAATTCGTCTGCGTTCATCAATCTGAATTCTGAAATCTAAAATATGAAATTAATCAAAAAGCCCCCCTTGGTTTAATCTAACCCTGCCAAGGTGCCTGTATGCCTTTTCGGTAACTTCGCGGCCGCGTGGTGTGCGTACAATAAAGCCTTCCTGGATAAGGAACGGTTCGTATACCTCTTCTATTGTTTCACCGCTTTCGGAAACAGCCGTTGCCAGCGTGGATAATCCTACAGGCCCACCTTTAAATTTATCAATGATAGTGGTAAGTATCTTGTTATCCATTTCATCAAGGCCATGTGCATCTACATGAAGGGCTTTGAGGGAAAATCTTGCTATTTCAATATCAATTTTACCATTGCCTTTAATCTGGGCAAAATCACGCACACGGCGAAGCAGCGCATTAGCTATACGTGGCGTACCACGGCTGCGGCCTGCAATTTCAATAGCTGCTTCCATGGAAATGGGCATTTTAAGTATGGCTGAACTTCGCTGAACTATGTTGGTAAGCAGCTCTGTGGTATAATATTGGAGCCTGCTCTGGATGCCGAAACGTGCCCGCATGGGAGCCGTAAGCAACCCTGAACGTGTTGTAGCACCTACAAGCGTGAAAGGGTTGAGCCCTATTTGTACCGAACGTGCATTGGGGCCGGACTCGATCATGATGTCAATCCTGAAATCCTCCATAGCCGAATAGAGGTATTCCTCAACTACGGGGCTCAGGCGGTGTATCTCATCAATAAAAAGAATGTCTCTGTCATCAAGGTTGGTTAGCAAACCTGCCAGGTCGCCCGGCTTATCAAGCACCGGGCCTGAAGTTATCTTTATCCCTACACCCAATTCATTAGCTAAAATATTGGCCAATGTAGTTTTACCCAAACCCGGAGGCCCATGAAAAAGGGTATGATCCAGCGCTTCACCCCGCAGGTTGGCTGCCTGTACAAACACCTTTAAATTCTCCAGCACCTGATCCTGCCCTGTAAAATCTTCAAACGAAAGCGGCCTTAACTTCTTTTCAAGGTCAAGCTCTTCCAGGTTGAAATTTTTGTTGGTAGGATCTAAATTCTCGTTCATGAGGCAAAGATATTCATTTTTCGGGCAGAATTACATCTGGTACCCGTCTGACAGTACATCACGCCATTCGGGGTGCCTGTCTATGTACCTCGCTACATATGAGCATGAGGGCACCACAGTAAGGCTATTCTCCTTGCTGTACTCCAGCGCCTTCTGCACAAGCTCAGCCGCCACACCTGTCCCTTGTAATTCTTTGGGGGCTTCAGTATGTGTCAGGTAAATTTTATCATCCTTCTTTATGTATTCCAAAAATGCAACATTGCCACCCGAATGTACCTCAAACTGGTTCTCGCGTTCGTTTACTTTAAACTCTCTATTACCTGAATTTTCCATAGCTATTGGTTTTTTATAAAGATAGGAATATCAGCAATGCCAAAACCTCAAAATACTTTTAAATTATTGAATGTCGTGTTTTTTAATATCTTTAGTGCAACTAACCAATTCAACTTATGGAAAACCAATCCGAAGACAAACATTTAAAACGCGAACTTGGCCTGCTGGACGGCACCATGCTGGTAGTGGGCTCCATGATAGGGTCGGGTATCTTTATCGTGAGCGCGGGCATGACGCAAAACATAGGCAGCGCCGGCTGGCTGATTCTGGTATGGGTACTATCAGGACTAATGACCATGATAGCCGCGGTAAGCTATGGTGAGCTTAGCGCCATGTTTCCAAAAGCAGGAGGCCAGTATGTGTACCTTAAGGAAGCTTATAACAAGCTAATAGCCTTCCTGTACGGATGGAGCTTTTTTGCTGTAATTCAAACCGGCACCATAGCAGCTGTAGGCGTAGCGTTCGGTAAATTTGCGGCTTATCTTTTCCCTGCAGCAGGGCCAGATAATGTGCTTGTTGATTTAGGGCAATTCCAGATAAATGCCGCACAAATTGTTTCTATAGTTACCATTATCCTGCTTACTTTCATAAACAGCAGGGGCGTTAAGAACGGGAAATACATCCAGACCATTTTCACCGTTACAAAAATAGCATCATTAGCAGGCTTGGTTATTTTTGGGTTACTTTTAGCTTGGAATGCCGATATTTGGGATGCTAACTGGACTGATGCATGGACAGCAAGGCAGTGGGATGCCGATACAGCAAGCTGGTCGGCTATTGGCGGTGGTGTATTGCTTTCTGCCATAGCGGCTTCTATGGTGGGTTCATTATTTTCAAGTGATGCATGGAATGGCGTAACGTTTATTTCAGGAGAGATAAAGAACCCTCAGCGCAACGTAGGCTTGAGCCTTTTTTACGGAACGTTGATAGTAACCATAATTTATATTGCAGCCAACATCATGTACCTGGCCGTGCTACCTGTAGAAGGCATAGCTTTTGCCGACCAGGAGCGTGTAGCCATAGCCGCGGCACAGCCTATTTTTGGCAGTGTAGGCACTTATGTAATTGCTGTCATGATTATGATATCGACATTTGGGTGCAATAACGGACTCATCATGGCGGGGGCAAGGGTATATTATACCATGGCAAAAGATGGCCTATTCTTTAAAAAAGCGGCAAGCCTTAACAGCGCCAGCGTACCCGGCTGGGGTTTGTGGTTCCAGTGCATCTGGGCATCGGCGTTGTGCTTAACGGGTAAGTATGGCGACCTGTTGGATTATGTAATGATAATTGTTGTAATATTTTATATCCTTACCATTTACGGGATATTCATCCTTCGCAAAAAAATGCCTGATGCCGAAAGGCCTTATAAAGCTTTTGGTTACCCTGTACTGCCTGTTATATACATTATACTTGCGGCTGCATTTTGTATAATGCTGCTTAAGGACAGAACCGATACCTGCGGATGGGGAGTATTGATAATGCTGGCCGGGATACCTGTTTATTATCTGACCAAGCCTAAAGCCGAATAATGGCTTTATAATTATGAGTAAGCCCTGCCAAAGCAGGGCTTTTTTTATGTAGTTAATGTAGTAGCGATTAGTAATTCATCTTTAGATACACTAATTACTATTGCTTCAAGTATTTGTATCATATTATAAAAATGTATTGCCACAAAAAAAGGATGCTGTATTAGCATCCTTTTTTCGTTATCGTGTATAAAGATTAGTGGTGTAATACCTCTTCATTCGGTTTCATAGGCACGTTCTGCGGAACGAAGTCATCATCATGTCCCGGCTTGCTGTAGTCATACGGCCACCTGTAAACCTCAGGTATTTCGCCCGGCCAGTTACCGTGCATATGCTCTACAGGGGCTGTCCACTCAAGTGTGGTAGACCTCCATGGGTTCATTGGCGAACGCTTGCCTTTAAAGATGCTGTAGAAGAAGTTCCACAGGAATACCAGCTGGAATATTGCACCAACAATAGCAAATACTGTAATAAGTACGTTTACATCCTGTAGGTCATCAAACAGCGGGAACGCACTGTTTGTATAGTAACGGCGCGGAAGGCCGGCCATACCAATGAAGTGCATCGGGAAGAATACACCGTAAGCACACACTGTAGTTACCCAGAAGTGGATGTAGCCAAGGTTTTTGTTCAGCATCCTTCCAAACATACGCGGATACCAGTGGTATATACCGGCAAACATACCGTAAAGGGCCGATATACCCATTACAAGGTGGAAGTGGGCAATTACAAAGTAAGTATCGTGAACGTTGATGTCAAGGGTACTGTCACCAAGGATGATACCTGTAAGACCACCGGTTATGAATGTTGATACAAAACCGATAGAGAATAGCATAGCGGTGTTGAATTGTAAGTTACCTCTCCATAATGTTGTTATCCAGTTGAAGGCTTTTACCGCTGAAGGTATAGCGATCAATAGGGTTGTAAATGTAAATACAGAACCAAGGAATGGGTTCATACCTGAGATGAACATGTGGTGCCCCCAAACAATGGTTGAAAGGAAGGCAATGGCAAGGATTGACGCAATCATCGCGCGGTAACCAAAAATAGGTTTACGTGAGCTGGTAGCCATAATTTCTGACACAAGGCCCATTGCGGGAAGGATTACGATATAAACCTCCGGGTGGCCAAGGAACCAGAAAAGGTGCTCGAACAATACAGGAGAACCACCCTGGTAGTGAAGGACCTCACCGGCAATGAATATGTCAGAAAGGAAGAATGACGTACCAAAGCTCCTGTCAAAAATTAGCAGTAGTGCTGCAGATAAAAGTACCGGGAATGATACGATACCAATTACAGCAGTGATAAAGAATGCCCATATTGTAAGCGGCAGCCTTGTCATAGACATACCTTTTGTCCTTAGGTTGATCACAGTAACAACATAGTTTAGTGACCCCATAAGAGACGATGCAATAAAAATTGCCATTGAAACAAGCCACAGTGTCATACCTGCACCTGAACCCGGAATTGCCTGCGGTAAAGCACTAAGCGGCGGATAGATTGTCCACCCTGCTGAGGCCGGCCCTGATTCAACAAACAGGGAAATAACCATGATTACAGACGAAAGGAAGAACAACCAGTAAGATATCATGTTCATAAACCCTGACGCCATATCCCTTGCTCCAATTTGAAGCGGAATAAGAAGGTTACTGAAAGTTCCGCTCAAACCTGCAGTAAGTACAAAGAATACCATGATGGTACCGTGTATTGTAACCAATGCAAGATAGATATCATTACGCATCACCCCGTTAGGAGCAAACTTTTCACCTAAAAGTACTTTAAAAATACCAAAAGATTCTTCCGGCCATGCAATCTGCATACGGAATAGTATAGACATCAGGATACCAATAATACCCATAATAATACCTGTGATAAGGTATTGCTTGGCTATCATTTTATGATCAATACTAAAGATATACTTCGTTATGAAGGTATCTTTATGGTGGTGATGATCATGAGCATCGTGATGACCGTGTTCTTCGTGACCGTGTACTTCGTGTCCTACTGCTGACATATTTCTTTAATTTGATTATTTTGAAAAAAGAATTATTTTTTTGTTACCTGTGCTACTGTTGTTGAATCTGGTTTAGTTGCAACAGTGTTGGCTGTATCTGCAGCTTGTGCAGGTGCCTGCTCTTCTCCTGCGCCACCCTCAACAGGCGCCGCAGCCTCTTTCTTAGACTCTTTTACAGCTGCTGAAAGTGTCTGCTTCTCTTTAAGCCATTTATTAAAATCAGCCTCGGTATCAACCACAACTTTCATCTGCATGTTATAGTGCGATGCACCACAAATCTTGTTACAAAGCAGTATATAATCAAATACATAAGGTTCAAGTGCCTGTTCGCCTTTAGCTGTTAGCTCAGAACTTCTTTTAGACCTGATGTTGTTGATATTTGAAACTTTTTCAACAATTTGAGGATCATCACGCATTTCATCTGTAGTGATTGTTGGAGTAAAAGCAAACTCAGTAACCATACCCGGCACTACGTTCATCTGCGCCCTGAAGTGTGGAAAATAAGCAGAGTGCAGTACATCCTGCGAACGGAATTTGAAGATTACTTTCCTTCCTTTTGGTATGTGCAGTTCATTAACGGTAATATCATCCTGCGCATTAGGGTCGCTCATGTCAACACCCATAGTGTTTACACCGTCAATATACCTTACGTTTGCTTTACCAAGAACACCATCCTCACCGGCATAGCGAACTTCCCAGCTAAATTGTTTGGCATATACTTCAACATAAAGCGCTTCTTTGTCTTTATCGTCAACAAACATAATATTCGTCCAGGTATATAGCCCGTAAAGTATAAGGCCTGCAAGAACAATAACCGGGATGATTGTCCATATGAACTCCAGCTTATCATTATCGGCATAGTAAAATGCCACATTTCCTTCTTTACCCCTGTATTTAAAGGCAAAGTAATGTAACAGGAACTGCGTAATTGTCTGAACAAAGAATATAAGGCCAAGAGAGATAGCCATAAGGTTATCATACTGAGGCCCGTGGGCAGAAGCCGGAGTACCTAAAGCAAGGTGACCCCATTTCCATAATGAATATATTGTAATAAGGTAGATGAATCCCAGGAAGGCAAACATCAGGTAACCATTAACATTATTATCCCTGTCGTTGGCAATTTGTGAGTCATCATGAACTGATGATGTGCCAACCTGTGTTAGGTGAAATATTTTAGTTAATTGCCATATTGCAATGCCTAATAAAACTAAAACTATAATTACCAATAAACTTGTCATTTGTTTATTTCTTTAAATATTAATAATGAAAATGCTTACTTTCCTCAAGGTAAGGATTACGCTTAACAATAAGCGGAGCTTTAGTTAAGGCAGTGAATACAACAAATATGAACAATCCGAAGACGAAAAGTATTGATCCTATCTCACCCGCACCAATAAACCACTGGTCACCCACCGTTGCCGGCATAATCATGTTGAAGAAGTCGATATAGTGTCCGCAAAGGATAACAATACCGGCCATAACAATAATCCATGACAGGCGTTTAAAGTCTGTGTTCAATAATATAAGTACAGGGAATACAAAGTTCATGGCAAGCATGCCAAAGAAAGGCAGGTTGTACTCTTCAATACGGGTTACAAAATAAGTTACCTCTTCAGGAATGTTGGCATACCACATAAGCATGAACTGTGAGAACCAAAGGTATGTCCAGAAAATTGAGATACCGAACATAAACTTGGCAAGGTCATGCAGGTGGCTTGTATTAACCTGCGGAAGGAAGCCCTGTGACTTAAGGAAAACAGTAATCATGGCAATAGTTGTGATTCCGCTTACAAAGAAGCTTGCAAACACATACCATCCAAAAAGCGTACTGTACCAGTGCGGGTCAACAGACATGATCCAGTCCCATGACATTATTGATTCAGTCACGATAAAGAACACAAGGAAAGAAGCTGACAATTTGAAATTCTTCTTGTAGAAGGAAATATCAGAAGCTTCATCATTGGCAAGAGAGTACTTTCTTGAGAAATAACGGTATAGGTTCCATCCGGCAAGGAATATTACAGCCCTGATAAGGAAGAACGGTATGTTCAGGTAGCCTGATTTACCCTGTATTAAAGCATCTTCTTTTACTACTTCAGGATCCATCCACACAAAAAGGTGGTGTACATGGAAAGCACCCAGAAGCAGTAAGATAAAGAATATAATTGAGCCCGGCAGCAGGTAGCTTGTAATACCCTCCATAACCCTGAAAAGAATTGGAGACCAGCCTGACTGTGCGGCATATTGAATAGCATAAAATGCAAGCGCTCCTAAAGAGATAAGCATAAAAAATATGGCAGCAACATAAACAGCAGCCCAAGGCTTGTTTTGCAGCTGGTGAAGCACGTGTTCAAGGTGCTCCTGGTGTTCAGCATGTGCGTCATGCTCAGCATGCGCATCAGCACCGTGCGCAGCATGAGAAGCTTCGGCAGCATCGTGACCATGGCCATCATGGTCATCATGAGCAACTTCACTATGTGCGGCCGGCATTTCCTGAGCAGCATTAACTGTGTCTGCTTCAGCGCCCTTTGCATCAGCAACACCTTCATTGCCTGGAGTACCGGTTATATGCCTGTCGGCATTTTCATCATGGTCCTGATCATCATGTATAGGGTGGTCTGTAGCGTCTTTTTGTTGTGCATCGTTGGAGTGAACATCCTGTGTTGTATGAACATGTGCATCTTTAGAAGCATTATCGGTCGCATCATGGTGCGCGGCATCACCGTGGTGGCCGTCATGATGGGCATCTGCTGCTAAAATTTTTTCTACGTCCTCAACGGTCTTAGGTGCAGTAAAAAAACTATATCCAATCCCAAGAACACCCAAGATCATCAGGATAAAAGAAAAAGTTTTTAATTTACTTGAAAATGTGTACATATTTTATGCTTTCAGTGTTCTACAATTATAATTGACTCCTTAGTTTCATTACATGATGCGTAACCTGCCAACGCTCTTCCTGGGTTAACTGGTTAGCGTGCGATCCCATTGCATTAAGCCCGTAGGTTATAACATGGAACACACTGCCTTCAGTAACAGCCCTGTCTTTATAGTTTGGCACACCAAGGAATTTTTCCCTCTTCACAAGGTTTCCTTTACCGTCACCTTTATCGCCATGGCAAACAGCGCAATATATTGTGTACAATTGTTCTCCTTTGGCTTCATCTATCTTAAGACTGTCAAGCGGCGATTTTAGGTTAGCCTTAGCCAGTTCATATCCGGCTGTAGAGTTTTCATACTCATAAGGAGTGAAACCACGCGGAACAGAACCTTTTGCAGGAAGCTGCCCTTCCTTACCGTTTGGAAAAGCATCCGATTCCGAATACGTTTCATAGGCCACAGAGTACTGCATGTTAGGAAAATACTGGTAGTTTGGCTCTTTCTTGTTAAAACAAGATGTAACCGCTGCAGATACACTTACCAATAATGCTATTTTATATAATACTTTCATATCCTGTTAATGCTTTTCAATTACTTTAACTTCCACAGCACCTGTGTTTTCAAAGAATGAAACCAGCTGGTCAACATCTCCGTGAGCAGCAACTTCCATAAGGAAATGGTCATCCGTAGTCCTGATATCAGGATTTTCAGCTTTTTTAAAAGGCCATAATTTACTCCTCATATAAAAAGTGATAACCATTAAGTGCGCTGCAAAGAACACTGTCATCTCGAACATAACCGGAACAAAAGCGGGCATGTTCTGGATGAAGCTGAAGCTGGGTTTACCGCCAATATCCTGCGGCCAGTCAGCAATCATCATATAACGGATCATGGTAATGGCAACACTAAGCCCAACCAAACCATATAAGAATGATGCAATAGCTATCCTTGTAGGCTCCAGGCCCATAGCTTTATCAAGCCCGTGAACCGGAAATGGCGTATAAATTTCTTCAATGTGATGATGAGCCGAACGCGTTTGTTTTACTGCGTCCATCAGGATATCATCATCATTGTATAGTACGTGTAATACTTTATTGCTCATGATCTTAATGATTATGTTCTGAATGTGAATGATTATCGTGTCCGTGCTGCTCCCTTTGTTTCTTATAGGTTTCGCTGGATGATTTCATGATAGATTTAACTTCTGCCTGTGCAATAACCGGGAAGGTTCTTGAGTAAAGAAGGAAAAGCACAAAGAAGAAACCAATGGTACCAATATAGAAACCGGCATCTACAAACGTAGGCTGGAACATTGTCCATGATGACGGAAGGTAATCCCTGTGCAGTGAAGTAACGATAATTACAAAACGCTCAAACCACATACCTACGTTCACTACAAGTGAAATGATGAATGAAGCCATGATGCTGGTACGGATCTTTTTGAACCACATAACCTGCGGAGAGATCACGTTGCATGTCATCATCAGCCAGTAAGACCACCAGTAAGGACCTGTAGCCCTGTTAAGGAACGCATACTGCTCATATTCAACACCTGAATACCATGCTACAAAAAGCTCTGTAATATAAGCTATACCCACAATAGAACCGGTGATCATGATAATGATGTTCATAAGCTCTATGTGCTGTATGGTGATGTAAGCTTCAAGATTTGATACCTTCCTCATGATAATAAGAAGCGTGTTTACCATCGCGAAACCTGAGAAGATTGCACCCGCAACGAAGTATGGCGGAAGGATGGTAGTGTGCCAGCCCGGTATTACCGATGTAGCAAAGTCAAACGATACAATAGTGTGTACCGAAAGTACAAGCGGAGTTGCAAGGCCCGCAAGTACAAGTGATACTTCTTCAAAACGCTGCCAGTCTTTTGCGCGGCCGCTCCATCCGAAGCTTAATATTGAATATACTCTTTTCGTAAAAGGAGTAATAGCCCTGTCGCGAAGCATTGCAAAGTCAGGCAGAAGCCCTGTCCACCAGAATACAAGCGATACAGAAAGGTATGTTGAGATTGCGAATACGTCCCAAAGTAGCGGTGAGTTGAAGTTTACCCATAGCGAACCGAACTGGTTAGGGATTGGAAGTACCCAGTAGCCTAACCATGGGCGGCCCATGTGGAACACAGGGAACAAACCGGCCTGTACTACCGAGAAGATGGTCATGGCCTCCGCAGAACGGTTGATGGCCATCCTCCATTTCTGGCGGAATAATAACAGTACCGCAGAGATAAGCGTACCTGCGTGGCCGATACCTACCCACCAAACGAAGTTGGTAATATCCCAGGCCCAGCCAATTGTTTTATTTAATCCCCATACTCCAATTCCCGTAGCCACGGTATAAGCTATACAGCCTACACCCCAAAGGAAAGCGGCAAGCGCAATAGAGAAAGCAATCCACCATTGCTTGTTGGCCCTGCCTTCCACCGGCCTTGCAACATCTACTGTTACATCGTGGAAATTTTTGTCACCTATAATTAAAGGTTTTCTAATGGGTGCTTCGTAATGAGACGACATAATCCTTTATATTGTTTCTTATTAATATTTACTTGTTGCTCTATACATTTCTTACCTTAACGTGGAAGAATACATTCGGTTTAGTACCTATATGTTCCAGTAGGTGGTACATCCTGTCACTTTCTTTCAGTTTGGTAACAGTATCCTCAGGATTGTTAACATCACCAAAGGTAAGGGCTCCGCTTCCGCAGGCTTCAGAACAGGCTGTATAGAATTCATCCTTACGTACCTCACGGCCTTCCCTCTTAGCCTTAAGTATGGTAGACTGTGTCATCTGGATACATAGTGAACATTTCTCCATAACACCTCTTGAACGTACGTTAACATCAGGGTTTAGTACCATACGGCCCAGGTCATCATTCATGTGGTAGTCAAACTCCTCATTCTTGTTGTAAAGGAACCAGTTGAAACGACGCACTTTGTAAGGACAGTTGTTTGCACAGTAACGGGTACCCACACAACGGTTGTAAGCCATGTGGTTTTGGCCCTGGCGGCCGTGTGATGTTGCCGCAACTGGACAAACAGTTTCACAAGGCGCATGGTTACAGTGCTGGCAGAATACCGGTTGGAATACCACCTGCGGGTTTTCTGCAGGGTCTTCCATATTATCGAACTTCTCGATAGAATCAAATAATCCCGATGCACTTTGCTTAACTTTAACATCATCAGCAAATGTATCTTCAGAAGAATAATACCTGTCAATACGCAGCCAGTGCATATCGCGGCTTCTCCTCACCTCACTCTTACCTACAACCGGTACGTTGTTTTCAGCGTGGCATGCAATTACACACGCGCCACATCCTGTACAGGCATTAAGGTCAATAGATAAATTAAAGTGGTGGCCCACAGTCCTGTCAAACGATTCCCAAAGGTCAACCGAAGCAGCCGGAACTTCTTTGTGATCTAAAGACACTACAGGGACAACATTCCAATCAGCAGCGTCTTTTGTATTGAATATTTCAAGGGTGGTTTCTTTAACGATATCTCCCCTACCCATTAATGTTTTTTGAAGCTGAACACAGGCAAATTCATGGTCACCTGCTTCTACAGTAATTTCGGCCGGCTGTACCTGGCTGAAGTTGTTATAAAGCGTGTAAGCGTTAACACCTACCTGCATTTCTTCCTTCATACCTTCCTTTTTGCCATAACCAAACGCAAGCCCCATTGTACCTCTTGCCTGTCCAGGCTGAATGATTACCGGTACTTTCTGAAGCGTTTTACCGCCTGCCTTAATGGTTACATAGCTTCCGTTCAATCCGCCGTTTGCTACGTTATAGTTCCTAATGCCAAGCTTGTCAGCATCAAAACGCGATACTGTTACATAGTTGTCCCAAGTTACCCTTGTTACAGGATCAGCAAATTCCTGAAGCCACGGGTTGTTTGCCTGCTGGCCGTCACCCATACCTATTTTAGTATAAAGCACAAGCTCAAGCCCACCCATTGGCTTAGCAGCAGCCAGCCTTGCAGCGGCACCGCCAAAGTCAGCGCCGTTGGCAGTAGCAGTAGGTAAAGTCTCGGCAACATTTACACCATCGTGAACCAGCTGGTTCCATGATTTACCTGTAACGAAACCTGCTGATGAAGCTTTAAGATAGTCATAGTACTCCATAGGGTTACCTGACCATTTAAGCAATGCATCCTGAAGCTGCCTTGTATTGAACAGCGGGCGGATAGTAGGCTGCATTACGCTGTAATAACCTTTTGCAATGCTTACATCGCCCCATGATTCAAGGTAATGCGGAGCTGCAGCAGCTATTGTAGTTTTAGATGATGTTTCATCCTCTTTCATAGAGAATGCAACAGATAGTTTTACTTTTTTAAGGCCTTCAACAAAACCGGCACTGTCAGCAAGTGTATAAACAGGGTTAACTCCACTCATTATAAGCGTGTTAACCGCACCTGCCTTCATATCATTAACAAGCTGGGCAACCGCTTTGGCATCACCTTTCCTTACGTAACGCGCAACACCCGGATTGAAAGCCTGAGACTGAAGAGCGTTGTTAATAGCGATTACAAGAAGCTGAGCATTAATATCATCAAGGCCTGTAGCGATAACACCACGTGAACCTGCTGCTTTCAGCTGCTGTGCAGCCTTCACAACATCCTCACCCGGCTTTCCTTCAATCTTAGGAACGCTTACAGAAGATCCTGTTATAGCATTGTAAATATGAACAAGCGCATATTTTTGCTGGGTAACAGTCATTGGAACTCGCCTGTCGGCATTAGCTCCGGAAAGCGACATGTTAGCCTCAAACTGTATATGCTTGGACATTTTGCCATTCTTAGGGATACGGCCCTGGGCATAGCCGGTGTCGCATCCGCCGCCCTGCCAGTCACCAAGGAAATCAGCACCGACAGAAACGATAACATCAGCCTTTGAAAAATCGTAATCAGCTAAAGCCCTTTCTCCATATACAGCCTGGTAAGCATCAAGCGCACCCGACTCAGATACCGCATCATAAACAACATGCCTGAAGTTTGGATATTTTGCACCAAACTCAGCAATAAGCTTATCTGTAGAAGGGCTTGCCATAGTATTTGTAAGCAATACTATCTGCCCCCCGTTGGCCTGGCTTAAAGCAGTCTTCACACGGCTGTCAACCTCTTCCCAGGATGCAGGCTTACCTGCTATCATCGGCTGCTTAAGGCGCATGCTGTCATACAACGAAAGTACTGACGCATAAACCCTTGCATTAGCTTTTATTTTAGATCCCGGAAGGTAGTTGTTCTCTACTTTGATAGGACGGCCTTCGCGGGTTTTAATCAATATGTTAGCAAAATCGAAACCATCAGCCATAGTTGTAGCATAGTAATCTGCAACACCCGGAATGATTTCTTCAGGTTGAACTACATAAGGTATAGACTTGATAACAGGTCCTTCGCACGCTGCAAGAGATGCTGCGGCAGTACTGAACCCAACGTATTTCAAAAAGTCACGACGGCTTGTTGATGAAGACGATAAGGCTTCTTTATCACCAAGAAATTCATCAGTCGGAATTTCTTCAACAAACTCATTGTTTCTTAGCGTCTCAACAATAGAGCTGTTTTCATTTAGCTCTTCAACACTTTGCCAGTATTTTTTGTTTGATGCCATTTGTATATAGATATTAGCTTCTTAAAAATTGATTAATAGTGACATTTTCCACACTCCGTACCTCCCATGTTGGCAGCAGTAAGTTTCTGCACGCCGTACTTCTTAGCAAGCTCATCGTGGATTTTCTTGTAGTAGTCGTTGCCTTCAACCTTAACATCAGTTTCACGGTGGCAGTTAATACACCAGCCCATTGTTAAAGGAGAATGTTGTTTCATTATCTCAAATGTTTCTACAGGGCCGTGGCATGTCTGGCACTCTACACCTGCAACCGAAACGTGCTGTGAGTGGTTGAAGTACGCAAAATCAGGAAGGTTATGTATCCTGACCCACTTAACAGGCTTTTGCTTTCCGGTATATTTCTGGGCTGTTTTATCCCACCCTACAGCGTTGTAAAGTTTTTGTATCTCAGCAGTATAGAATTCTTTTGAATATTCTACATATGTAGAATCTTTATCACCCTGGAATTCTGAAACGTTTTTATGACAGTTCATACACACATTTAGTGATGGTATACCTGCATTTTTACTTACCCTTGCTGCAGAGTGGCAATATTTACAGTCGATACCGTTATCTCCGGCGTGAATTTTATGTGAGAAATGTATAGGCTGCACAGGCTCATAACCCTGGTCAACACCCACCTGCATAAGGTAGCCGTAAATAAAATAAGCTCCCGAAAGCATTAGCAATATAACCGTTACCAACACCAGGAACTGGTTCTTTGCATAAGCCCTCCAAAGAGAAATAGTAGAGTCAGCCTTAACCACTTCAATATCTTTTGCCTCCACAACCCTTTTAAGCGTCCTTGTAACAAGGTAAAGCATAGTGATAAGCACCGCCAGAACAAGGATAAGCGCACCAAGAATTATCGTATTTGATATACCACCCTCGTTAGCACCTGCAGCTACACCCGCACCACCCTGATTTCCACCAGGAGGAGCAACCTGCTCTTTAGGCTGGGAAGTATAAGCAAGAATATTGTCAATATCCGCATCGGTAAGCTGCGGGAATGGGGTCATAACCGCATTGTTGTTCTCAGCAAAAAGTTTCACCGCAACAGGGTCACCTGCCTTGATCATCTCACTGCTGTTCCTAACCCACTTGTACAACCAGGCACGGTCGTGCTTATCAGCAACCCCCCTTAGCGCAGGGCCTGTTGATTTAGCATCGAGCTTGTGCCACGCCCATGCCGGCCGAGGCGGCGTCGCACATC
>JAEWKB010000111.1 GCA_023386255.1 Bacteroidota bacterium | reverse complement strand
GTGTTTCATTAAGCAGCATGTTCTCCATATCGCCGCTTTTGCCTAAGGTATAAACATGCGGATGCTCTACAAACAGCAGGTGATTTGGCGTGTTATCTTCTGTCTCCTCCCGCCTGTTCTTTATCTTTATATCCAGTATTTCCTGGAAAAGCTGCTCCTGGTAATCCCATGTTTCTTTATAATCTTTCAGCGCCAGGTCCTGAACCTTTACTTTCTTGTTCATTACAGTAAAATTGTACTGCAAAGGTAGCAAACTTACACCTATATAATACATTGGCAGTTTTGCCAAATATCTATATCTTTGCACCCTTAAAAAGATAATAATCATGCAGCTTTCAGAACAAGAGATCATTCGTAGAGAGAAACTGGACAGGCTGAGGGAACTCGGCATCAATCCATATCCGGCAAACCTTTTTCCTGTAGACCATACCAGTAAACAGGTAAAGGACGAATATCTTGAAGGCAAGAAGGTTGTAGTTGCAGGCCGCCTTATGTCAACCCGCATACAGGGCAAGGCATCGTTTGCCGAACTGCAGGACAGCGAAGGCCGCATCCAGCTGTATTTTAACCGTGATGAAATTTGTCCCGGTGAGGATAAAACAAAATACAACGAGCTGTTTAAAAAACTGCTTGACCTGGGCGACTTTATAGGCGTGGAAGGCACACTATTCACTACACAGGTAGGTGAAAAATCCATTAATGTTACCGATTTTAAATTGCTTAGTAAAGTACTGCGCCCGCTTCCGCTGCCTAAAACAGATGCTGACGGCAAAGTGTATGACGGCTTTACCGACCCTGAGCTGCGTTACCGCCAGCGTTATGTAGATCTTGTGGTGAACCCGCATGTCAAGGAGGTATTTATGAAGAGGACAAAGCTGTTCAACGCTATGCGCAGCTTCTTTAATGACAAAGGATATTTTGAAGTTGAAACACCTGTACTGCAGCCTATACCGGGCGGCGCTGCTGCAAGGCCGTTTATTACGCACCATAACAGCCTAGACATTCCGCTATACATGCGTATAGCCAACGAGCTGTATCTTAAAAGGCTTATTGTGGGAGGTTTTGACGGTGTGTATGAATTCTCAAAAAACTTCCGTAACGAGGGTATGGACAGGACGCATAATCCTGAATTTACCGCTATGGAAATATATGTAGCCTACAAAGATTACAACTGGATGATGGAGTTTACCGAGAACCTGCTGGAGCATTGCGCCATAGCGGTAAATGGTACTACTGAGGCCACTTTTGGTGAGCACAAGGTTGACTTTAAAGCGCCGTATGCCCGCGTTACCATGACCGATGCCATAAAGCAATTTACCGGTTTTGATATAACAGGCAAAACGGAGCAGGAAATATACGAAGCTGCCAAAGGCATGGGCATTGCCGTTGATGAAACCATGGGCAAAGGCAAGCTTATAGACGAAATATTTGGTGAAAAGTGTGAAGGCAACTTCATTCAGCCTACGTTTATAACTGATTACCCTAAAGAAATGAGCCCGCTGTGCAAGGAGCACCGTGACAACCCGGAGCTTACCGAGCGTTTTGAGCTGATGGTGTGCGGTAAGGAAATTGCTAATGCCTATAGTGAACTGAACGACCCTATAGACCAGCGTGAGCGTTTTGAGGCGCAGCTTAAACTTAGCGAACGTGGCGATGTGGAAGCCGCGCAATTTATTGATAACGACTTCCTTCGCGCGCTTGAGTATGGCATGCCGCCAACATCAGGCCTTGGCATTGGTATGGACAGGCTGATTATGTTCCTTACCAACAACCCGTCTATACAGGAAGTATTGTTCTTCCCGCAAATGAGGCCGGAGAAAAAGGGACCTGAACTTACTGAAGATGAAAAGGCTATTGCCGAGCTGCTTAAGGCAAGCGGCCAGCTGGCGCTTGACGCACTGAAGGGCCAGGCGGGGCTTAGCGGCAAAAAGTGGGATGCCGCCATGAAAGGCCTCAGCAAGCATGGGTTAATTAAAGTTACTGTAGATGGCGATGCCAAAACAGTAGAATTTAAAGGATAAATTTTCTTAAATTAGGAGAAAAGTCTGCTCATCGGCAGACTTTTTTCATTTACTCCTTAAACCTTTTTTTCATTTCACCGTCTTATCCACATAACTTAAAAAAATTAAATTTATGAAAACGTGGATTTTAGCAGCTGTAATGATGATAGGGTTAACAGTATCTGCACAGCATAGGGAAGCAAAACATGAGCCTTTAAAGCCGGAGCAAAGGGCGGAACTCCGTGCAAAGCAGATGACACTTGCACTTAACCTTAATGATAAGCAGCAAAAAGATGTGCAAAAACTCATTCTTGAAAGAGGTAAAAAAATGGAGCAGGCACAGGCACAACGCAAAGCCGACAGGGCAGCAGGCAAAAAACTGACTGCTGATGAACGTTTTGAAATGAAAAGCAGGCGCCTGGATGAGCAAATAGCTATGAATGCTGAAATGAGAAAGATACTTAATGCCGAACAGTTTGCAAAGTGGGAAACCATGAAGAAGGAAAGGCAGCATAAAATCACAAATAGGCATAAAAACTTTAAAAAAGGAGCAAGAAGATAAATTTAATTAGCCAAAGTTTTGTAATCTTTTATAATTTATTTAGATTTGGCATACTAATCACAAAAACAAATTAATGATTATGAAAAAGATAATTGCACTTTTAGTTGTTATGCTTGCCTTTGGCTTTAGTGCCACTGCGCAGGAAAAATCGGTAAGGCCTGTACAAAAAACAGCCCTTTCGGCCGAAAAACAGGAAGCTATTAAGGTGGCTGCTGTTAAGGATGCCGATGCCCTTGGCCAGGTTATTACTTTTAAGGGTAGTGACAGGGATACTTATGTAAACTTGTTTACAACCAAGCATCGCATGTATGCCCAGGAGCTGAGTGCTGAGCGTAAAGCTTTAGTGGCGCAGACTATTGAAAGAAAATTAAAAGCTACTTTATCTGCCGGAGACCTTCAGAAAGTTGAAGCTACACCGGGCCTTATGAAGAAGCTTACAGAAAAGCAATAATAAAAGCTATATTAGCAAAAAGCTCCCTTTATAAGGGAGCTTTTTTTATTTTAAGCCTTTCGCAACCCTGCCAATTGCATTAATGGTAAAATCAAGGTCGTCATATGTAAGCGCATCGGTAATGAACCATGTTTCGTATGCTGACGGCGCTATGTAAACACCTTCCTTCAGCAGGCCATGGAAAAATTTCCTGAAGGCCTCATTATCACCCCTTGCAGCTGTTACAAAGTCAGTCACAGGATTAGCATCAAAATGAACGGAGATCATAGAGCCACGCCTGTTAATAGTATATGCTACACCTTCAGCATCAAGTTTCTCACGTATCCCTTTCTCAAGATATGCTGTTTTTTCTTCCAGCCTTTCAAACAGGCCGGCATCAGCATTAATAGCTTTAAGCATTTCAAGCCCCGCCGCCATAGCTAAAGGATTCCCTGATAGTGTTCCGGCCTGGTAAACCGGCCCTGCAGGCGCCAGGTAATTCATAATCTCATTGCGTGCCGCAAAAGCACCTACAGGCAAGCCCCCGCCAATCACTTTACCGAAAGCAACAATATCAGCTTTAATATTAAAAAGTTCCTGCGCTCCACCTTTAGCAAGGCGGAATCCCGTCATAACTTCATCAAATATAAGCAGTGTGCCATGAGCATCGCATAATTGCCTTAAACCTTCTAAAAAGCCCTTAGCAGGTGGTATGCAGCCCATATTACCGGCTACAGGTTCAATAATAATAGCAGCAATTTCACCCCGGTTAGCTTCAAACAGTCCCTGTACATTATTTAGGTCATTGTATGTAGCCAAAAGGGTGTCTTTTGCAGTACCCTGAGTTACACCCGGGCTGTTGGGCGTACCAAAGGTAACTGCACCACTACCCGCCTGGATGAGGAAAGAGTCGCTGTGGCCGTGGTAGCAGCCGGCAAACTTTATGATCTTATCACGCCCTGTATACCCTCTGGCCAGCCTTATAGCGCTCATACAGGCTTCGGTACCGGAGTTTACAAAACGTATCTTGTCAATATTTGGCACCATGGACACGGCCAATGTGGCTATTTCGGTTTCAAGCGCAGTAGGTGTACCGAAAGACGTACCTTTTTTAGCACGCTCTATTACCGCATTTACTACCGGCTCATAAGCGTGGCCCAGTATCATTGGCCCCCATGAGTTAATATAATCAATCAGGCGGTTACCGTCTTCATCATAAAGATAGGCGCCTTTTGCTTCTTTAATAAAAATGGGAGTGCCGCCCACGGCTTTAAAAGCGCGCACGGGTGAGTTAACGCCGCCGGGTATTACCTTTTCTGCTTCGGCAAAAAGGCGGCTGCTTCTTTCATATAACATGTTATTTTACTTTTAGTACCTGCCCGATAGAAATTGCATTGTTAGAAAGCCCGTTAAGGCTCATAAGCTCATCGACAGAAAGAT
>JAEWKB010000096.1 GCA_023386255.1 Bacteroidota bacterium | reverse complement strand
GCCCGGTACTTCAGCAATATTCCTTCATTTTGTTTGTGAAGCTCATTGTCCTGTAGTGTATATACCGCCCCAAAAGCATCGGTAGCAACATACTGCTCATTACCCGATTTTAGTGACGACATGAATTTTACAGGAACTGTAAGCTCCTGCGCCGTGGCGGCACACGTAATCAACAAAAATAACAGCAGCTTTTTCATTACATTTGATAATGTACAAATGTAACGTAATTACCATAATATTATTTAAGGCACATGTTGTAACAATGCATTTGCACAATCGTCTTACAAAAAAACTACTATTTATGAAAAAGAACATATTGGCTTTTATTGCTGTAACAGTATCTGCACTTACAATGCATGCTCAGGATTTTCAGGGGATGGCTGTGTATGAGTCTAAAACCAGCACCGGCGACTTTAAAATGGAGGGAAACCAGATTACGCCCGAAATGCAGAAAATGATACAGGAGCGCATGATGAAAGCTTTTGAAAAAACTTTTATCCTTAATTTTAATAAAACAGCTTCTACTTATGAGGAGGAAGAAAAACTGGCCGCTCCCGGTGAAGAAAATGCGGGAATGAAGCTGATGGCATCATTTACCGGTGGCGGAGGCAAGCATTATAAGAATGTAAAGGACAGGACTTTTTCTATTGAAAAAGAGATTTTTGGAAAAGAGTTCCTGGTGAAGGATACGCTGGCAAAAATCAACTGGAAAATGGAAACCGAATCTAAAAAAATTGGCAACTATACCTGCTACAAGGCTACTGCTGTTATACCCGCAAGTAAATCTGATTTTAGGAACCTGAGGAGAAAGGCAGATGCGGATAAAAAGCAAGAGAAGAAGGTAACAGAGCAAAAAACCACCAATTTTATGGACCAGGTGGAAATGGCAAAAGATGTAACCGTTACCGCATGGTACACCCCTGAAATACCAATTAACCAGGGGCCTGAAAATTACTGGGGGCTGCCGGGGTTAATACTGGAAGTGACCGATGGCCGCACCATGATACTTTGTTCTAAGGTGGTTTTGAATACAAAAGAAAAAGTGGAAATAAAAGCACCTAAAAAAGGGCAACAGGTTACTCAGGCCGAGTTTGATGAAATAGTGCAGAAAAAAGTGAAGGAAATGCAGGAAATGTATCAGTTACAAGGTGGCCGTGGCAACAACGTGCAGTTCAGGATAGGCAATTAGCCTGTTAATCATAATCATCAATCAATCAAATCAAGCAAATGAGGAACTTTATTTTATCTATGGCCGTTTTGGCCACATCACTGCTGTATGGGCAGGAATTTAGAGGCATAGCCGTGTATGAATCAAAAACTTCTTTTAAAGATGCATTCTCTGAAAGTAAAGGGGAGGTAGACCCTGAGCTCGAGAAAATGCTTTTAGAGCAGCTATCCAAAGCAATGGAAAACCGTTACATATTGAAGTTTGACAAGACTACATCAATTTACGAGCAGGAACAAAGCCTTAAAAACCCTACCGCCGATAATGCGTTTATACAGGTAAGTATAACGGGTGGAGGAAAAGAATTTAAAGACCTGAAACAGAAAAGTACAGTAACCGAAACAGAAATTTACGGAAAGGAATTCCTTATTGTAGATACGCTTGCAGGGCACGACTGGAAGCTGGGAAGCGAAACCAAAAAAATTGGCAACTACACCTGCTACAAGGCTACCTACACCATAAAACCGCAACCACGGGAAGATAAAAACACCTCCGGCACAACGCATATGTTTGACGCACTTAATGATAAAGAAACAGTTGTTACGGCCTGGTACACGCCCGAAATACCTGTTAGTAACGGGCCGGGTTCCTATTGGGGGCTTCCTGGACTGATACTGGAAGTTAATGATGGCTTTACCACATTAGTGTGCTCAAAAATTACACTTAATCCCAAAGATAAATTTATCATAAAACCGCCAGTAAAAGGCAAGAAGGTAACGCAGGCTGAGTTTGACAGGATAATGGAAGAGAAGACAAAGGAAATGGAAGAAATGGATAATGACAGAGGCAGCGGTAACGGGACCGTAATTAAGATAGGCGGGTAACAAAAGAACCAATAAAATTACATGAACAAATTATTACTTGCGCTTGCACTACTTATTTCGGCAGCTGCCTTTTCACAGAACGTACGTGTTGAAGGCACTATTATAGATTCTACAGGTGTGTCCCTTGAGATGGCGAATGTAATGGCGGTAAATAAAGCTACCAATGCCATGGACTCTTACGCTATTACCAATGATGCAGGCAAATACCAACTCTTGCTAAAAGCCAATACTACGTATACTATAAAGGCAAGCTACATAGGATATTCACCCTACGAGGCTACCTTTGCCACAGGCACTGAAAATATGGTGAAGAACATTGTACTGCAGCAGGGTATAGAGTTGGAAGGAATAGAAATTGTACACGAAATGCCTGTTACCATTAAAGGTGATACTATTGTTTATAATTCAGATTCTTTTACCAATGGGACCGAGCGGAAGCTTGAAGATGTACTGAAAAAACTCCCGGGTGTAGAGGTAGACGCTGACGGAGGCGTACGGGTAGAAGGCAAAACAGTATCAAAATTGATGGTGGAAGGCAAAGATTTTTTTGACGGCGACACAAAGCTGGGTGTAAAGAATATTCCCGCCGATGCGCTCGACAAGGTTGAGGTGCTGCGTAATTATAATGAGGTGAGCCAGTTAAAGGGCCTTGAAAATGATGATGAAAATGTAGCCATGAACATAAGGCTGAAGGAAGGCAAAAAGAACTTTTGGTTTGGCGATGTTACTGCCGGGGCCAGTATAGGCGAGGGCGAGCGCTATATTGTAAACCCAAAACTGTTTTACTATAATCCTAAATACAGCCTTAACCTTATACGCAACTTTAATAATAACGGAGAGCTGCCGCTTACCATGCAGGATTATTTTAAATTTTCAGGCGGGTTAAGGAACATGATGCGCAAAGGCGGCACTAACTTCAACATCGGTTCAAACGACCTTGGTATTGCCTTGCTGCGCAACAACAGGGCAAAGGAAATTGAAACTAAATTTGGCGCCGTTAACTTCAGTTACAATCCCTTAGACACATGGACCATCAGCGGTTTTGGAATTTTTAACTCAAGCCGTAACGAGCTTGAGACAAAAACACGTACACAGGTGCTTGACCCTGTTACGGGTGAGCCGCAAACCACCCAGGATGTAGATGACCGTACACTGCAGAAAAGCGACTTTGGGCTCTTTAAGCTGAGCTCCAGTTATAAGCCGAACAAGAACGTACATTTTGATTATGATGCCTTCCTGAAAACATCAAAACAGGATGAAGATACAAGCCTGTTCCAGTTTGTCACCCCACAAACAGCGCAAAGCCAGGATATTTATACAAATAAAAAGCAAAATCCTTTTTCGCTTAACCAGAACATTAATTTTTATTATACGCTGGATGACAAAAACGTGTTTGCATTTGAAATGCAGCACCTGTACCAGGACGAGGATCCTTTTTATAATGCAAACCTGAGGGAGAACCCGTTTCCGGACATTCCGCTGGCCGACCCGTCATGGAACCTGGGGCTGGCTCCGGCAACAAGGTATGATATTTCGCAGGGCCGATTCGTAAAGACCAATAAAGTGGATGCCAAGATTGACTACTACTATATGGTTACGCCAAAAAGCAACATTAATGTTACGCTTGGTAACACCTACTCGTTCCAATCGTTTGATTCAAATATTTTCCAGATACTGGATAACGGTTTGGCAGATAACCTTGCCGACAATACCAGAAATGATGTAAGCTATAGCTTTAATGATATTTTCCTGGGGCTGCACTATAAATTTATAACCGGTAAGTTTACTTTTAATCCCGGTGTAAGCTTCCATAGGTACATATCTTTTAATGAACAGCTGGGTACAAAAGTAAATAACAATTTTTACCGTTTGTTGCCTGATGTGTATGCTGAGTACCAGATCAAAAAGCTGGAGAGCCTTACCTACACATACAACATGACCACTGATTTTACCGATGTGACTAATTTTGCGCAAAACCTTATATTTACCAGCTACAGGTCGTTATTCAGGGGGAACAGGAATTTGGAGAATGCATTGTACCAAAACCACACGCTCCGGTACTCTAAGTACAACATGTTTAATTTTACGCAGATATTCGGTTTCATTAACTACAGCCACAGGGCAGATGCCATAAAAAGCATTGCAGGGTTTAACGGTATCAACCAGATAAGCACGGTTGATAATTCTAACTTTGTAGATGAAATGATAACAGGATCTGCCGGTTATGCCCGCAGCTTTGAGCGCTACTATAAAGCTGCAGTGGGTGTAAACCTTACGTGGAACAAGTTCAACAATTTCCGTGTAGATCCTGCTGCCGTGGGCGCAGGCCTGCCGCTTAGTATTGATTATTCTATAAGGCAGCTTAGCGAGCAGTTTACACACAGCTATAATGCCAGCCTTTCTACCAATTATAAAACATTGCCGAATATTGAATTAGGATACCAATTAACTGTAAACGATTACCAGGATAATAGTTATTATAACCATAAGCCTTTTGCAAGGATGGATTATTTATTACTTAACGCGGTTACTATTACCGCAGAGTATGAATATAACCACTACTTTAGTGATGACCGTACAATAGATAATGAATTCGATTTCCTGAGTGCCAATGTTATGTACCGTAAACCCGGCAGCAATTGGGAGTTTAGGGTTACAGGGACAAACCTGCTCAACGAGACTTCACTTAATGACGATAGCTTTAACCAGTTTAGTACACGTACATCGCGTTACAGGGTTCAGCCACGGTACCTTATGTTCTCAATCCGCTATAACTTGTAATAAAAAGCCCCGCACGTGCGGGGCTCTTCATTTCAATATTATAAACCGAAAGCTTCTTTAACTTTATCTACAAAGTCCAGCTTTTCCCATGTAAACAATTCAACCGTAACTTCTTTTGTATTGCCACCCGGCGATTTAAAAGTTTTTGTTACCGTTTCAGGCTTGCGGCCCATGTGCCCATAAGCTGCAGTTTCGCTGTATATAGGATTTCTCAGTTTAAGGCGCTGCTCAATAAAATATGGGCGCATGTCAAATAATTCTTCTACTTTCTTAGCAATTTCCCCATCCGTTAAGCTTACTTTGGCTGTGCCGTAGGTGTTAACGTAAATATTGGTAGGTTTAGCCACACCAATAGCGTAAGATACCTGCACCAAAACTTCATCGGCTACACCGGCAGCCACAAGGTTTTTGGCAACGTGGCGCGTGGCATAGGCAGCACTACGATCTACTTTGCTCGGGTCTTTTCCGGAAAAAGCGCCACCGCCATGTGCGCCTTTACCGCCGTAAGTATCTACAATAATTTTCCTTCCGGTAAGGCCGGTATCACCGTGAGGCCCGCCTATTACAAACTTTCCGGTAGGATTTATGTGGTACTGTATTTCTTCGTTAAAAAGGTGTGCGTATTGCGGGTAGTTGTTCTTAACCCTCGGGATAAGTATCTCTACAATATCTTTCTTAATCTTGTCAAGCATAGCCTGCTCTTCATCAAAATCATCATGTTGGGTAGAAACCACAATGGCATCAATGCGAACC
>JAEWKB010000083.1 GCA_023386255.1 Bacteroidota bacterium | reverse complement strand
ATTATACCCAGCGTACCCTCACTGCCCACCATGAGCTGGGTCAAGTTATAGCCGGTAGAATTTTTTAGTGTATTTGCGCCTGTCCATATTACTTCTCCTGTTGGTAAAACCACCTCCAGGTTCAGTACATAATCTTTGGTGACGCCATATTTTAATGCCCTTGCCCCACCGGCATTTTCGGCCACGTTACCGCCTATGGTACAGCTGCCCTGGCTTGAAGGGTCGGGCGGGTAAAATAATCCCTTTTCAAAAGCCGCTTCACGGAACACCTGTGTAATTACAGCCGGTTCTACCGTAGCCTGTAGGTTCTTTTCATCAATTTCTATCTTGTTGAAGCGCTCCATGCTAAGGCCTATGCCGCCATGTATGCTCAGGGCTCCCCCACTCAGGCCTGTACGCCCACCAATGGGTACTACAGGAATTTTATATTCATTAGCCAGCTTCATTATAGCGGCAACCTCATCAACACTTCCCGGTTTTACCACCACTGCCGGAGGAAAATTATAATCCTCGGTCTCGTCATGGCCATAATGGGTGCGGGTTTCAAAATCTAAAAAAAGAAATGACTGCCCAACTATGTTTTCAAGCTGAACAATCATTTCCTGTGGCAGTATCGCAGTATTCATAGCTGTAGCATTTTTTACGCACAGGGCGTCCTCAAAAATACTACATTATGTTGTTGTATAATAATTAACCTTGGGGTTTTTCCTGCTCCATATCAGATGGTCTATAGAGAACCTTCCGCTGCCGGTAATTGCAAGAAAAACATAGATAGTAAGATAGATACCTGAAAGCTCCTTATCGCCAAAAGCATCGGCAGCATGGATATAAAAGAATGCTACGGCCATAACTATTATTAAAGGTATAACTGCAAGCCTTGTGAGTAAGCCGATAATAATAAGAAAAGAACACACCACTTCAGCAAATACGGTAAGTGCCAGCGATGTTGTTTGCCCCATTCCAAAAGGATCGGCAAACTGTATAGGTCCGTCCCCCATAAGCATCGTAAGTTTGCCCAGGCCGTGTGTCATCATAAACCCGCCTACTACCAGGCGAAGCAGCAGCAGGCCTACATCATAAAGCCTGTCTCTCGCAGGAGTTGCTATAATGCTCATTGTTGTATAAATTGAAGGTTAGCAACTAATTTTACTTCATCGCTCACGGTAAGCCCGCCGCCCTCAATCACGGCATTCCAGTTTAGCCCGAAATCTTTCCTGTTGAGTTTACCTGTTACTTCCAGCCCTACTTTTTGGTTACCATAAGCATCTTTAGCCTGTCCGCCGTACTCGCCTTTAAACTCAATTGACTTTGTAACGCCACGCATGGTAAAATCAGCCATGATAAGGTAATCATCGCCACTCACCTGTTTAATTGATGTGGTTTTAATGGTAATTTCAGGATGTGCTTCTGTATCAAAAAAATCACCGCTCCTAAGGTGCCCGTCGCGCTGCTCATTGTTTGTATTGATGCTTGAAGCGTCAATCCTGATGTTGATCTGCCCGTTTTCGAAAGTATCTTCAGGAGTTGAAGCATCCCCGCTAAATGTGTTGAAATAACCGCTAACGGTTGTAATAACAAGGTGCTTTACCTTAAATTGTATTTCAGAGTGCGCGGTATCGAGCGTCCATTGTTTTGCTCCCATAAAAATAGTGTTTTAGTTGGTTCTTTACATCAACTAAAATTAAGGATAATACTACAGCACAAAGGTTAAAATAATGCAAATTATGCTAATGGTCCTTTTTCAGGTTGGGCAGAAAATAGGCTATTACCCCTATTAGCGGCAGGTAAGCGCAAATATGGTACACATATTCTATGCTTGTATGGTCGGCCAAATAACCTAGTAGTGCTGAGCCTAAACCTCCCATTCCAAACGCAAAGCCATAAAAAAGTCCTGACACCATTCCCAGTTTTTTAGGCAGCAACTCCTGCGCATAAACCAGTATGGCTGGAAATGCTGAAGATATAATGATGCCTATGACAACTGAAAGTACACCTGTCCAAAATAAACCGGCGTAAGGGAGCAGCAGTGTGAACGGCGCCGCACCAAGTACCGAAAACCAAATGACGTACTTGCGCCCGAATTTATCTCCCAAAGGCCCGCCCAGTAGAGTACCGGCAGCTACCGAGAGCAGGAACAGGAACAGGTTAAATTGTGCATCCTGGACGGAGAGGTTGAATTTTTCAATAAGGTAAAAGGTGAAGTAGCTGGAAATGCTGGCTACATAAAAATATTTTGAGAAGATAAGCACCAGTAGTATTACTACTGAAATAACAATGCGCCGCTGCGATAGGTTAGGCAGATTTTCAAGCACTATCTTTTTCTTGGCATTAAGGTTCAGGTGGTTTTGGTACCATTGCGCAATCCTCCATAAAACCACAATTGCCAACAGCGCCACCGCCAAAAACCAAATGATGTATTGCTGGCCGTGCGGCACTACAATCCACGCAATAAGCAGTGGGCCAATGGCTGTACCCGTGTTGCCGCCTATCTGGAAGATAGACTGCGCCAGCCCCCGCTTACCTCCCGATGCCAGATACGACACCCGTGAAGCTTCGGGATGAAAAATTGAGGAACCGATGCCAACCAATACTACCGAAGCCAATATTACTGGGAAAGAACCCGCATAAGATAGAAGCACGATACCTGAAAGCGTAAACAGCATCCCCACGATCTGCGAATACGGCTTAGGCTTCCTGTCGGTGTAAAAGCCGACAAAGGGCTGAAGTATTGAAGCTGCCATCTGGTAGGAAAAAGTGATAAGCCCTACCTGCGTAAAGTTAAGATTGTAATTATCTTTTAATATGGGGTAAGCCGCCGGAATTACCGCCTGCAGCAAGTCGTTGAGCAGGTGCCCAAAACTTATAGCAAAGAGTATTGAATATACAGTTTTCTTGGCAAGCTCTTTATGTTCGGTGTGTTGTGTAGTTTCCATCTAATAATGTTGAATAATATAATACCAGCATGCCAGTGTGAGGAACGATAGCGGTATGCCAACACCTACCATCATTCCTGCCAGGCGTGGCTTGAGACCGTGTGATGCTGCAAGTATGGTTGCGGTTATCATAGGTGCCATAGCTGCTTCCATAACAGAGACATCTATCTGAAGGCCTCCGGCGCCCAGTACTGTCTTATACAAAATGAAAAAGAAAGCAGGCATAATTATTAGTTTAAAGAACAACCCCAGTGCCAGGAATTTCCAATGCATGCTTTTTGGGTCTATCTTCAGCTGCATCCCTACTGCTACCAGCGAAACAGGTGTTACCGTACTGCCCAGGCGCTGAAATACGGATGCCAACGCATCGTCAAAATCAAAATTGAAGATGTTCATAATCAATCCAACAACAAAAGCCATGAATGGAGGGAACAACAGTATTTTCCTTAGTATCGAAGTATCTCCGCCCCGCCCTTTAGAATAAGCTACAGCCACAATTACACCTACAGTTGCCATGACAACAAATGTACCGGGCTGATCTACTATTATGGCTGTTTTAAGGCCCTCCTTACCATACAAAGCCTCTATGACAGGAAAGCCCACAAAAGCCGTATTACCAAGCCCGGCTGTAAGGATAAGGCAGCCGGTAAGCTTGCGGGGCCAGCTGAAAATTTTGGAAAGTGTGGTAAAGAACAGCATTGAAAACCCGAAGCCCAGCCATGCAACACCCAAAGGGTAAAGCAGCGAAGCATTAATTTTAATTTTAGGTATGTAATATAATGCAAGGGCCGGCAAAGAAATATAAATCACAAACTGGTTAAGCGCTACATAAGCATTGGCAGGAAATGCTTTTACACGCTGCAGGCCAACCCCTGCCAGCAGGCAAATAAATATGAGGATGATGCTGTCCATGAAGGCGCAAAGGTACAATGAACAGAATTAAAAAAATTTCAGTTTAAAACATTAATTTTACTGTTCAAACAAAACCTGTGGAGAATCAAAATACACCTAAAACCGCCCTGCATGAAGTTGATGGCGTTGACCAGCCCGAAAGCATAAGCCACGCTTCTATTGCACATATTACGCAGCTAAGAAAAAAACAACCCACGGCAGAAGAACTGGTTACCGGTATTCTTAAAGGCGATAAAACGGCTTTAAGCCGCGCCATAACTTTAGTAGAAAGCAATAACCCTTCTCACCTGGAAAAGGCTAATACTGTTATTAATGCCTGCCTGCCATATGCCGATAATTCGGTTCGCATAGGGATAACAGGCGTTCCCGGGGTAGGCAAGAGTACCTTTATTGAAGCATTTGGTAAGCACCTTACGGGCCTGGGCAGGAAAGTAGCCGTACTAGCTGTCGACCCCAGCAGCTCACTCTCTCACGGTAGTATATTGGGCGACAAGACCCGTATGGTAGAGCTGGTTAAGGATGAGAATGCATACATACGTCCGTCAGCATCCGGCGAAACACTGGGCGGCGTGGCACGTAAAACCCGTGAAGCGATTATTTTGTGTGAAGCCTGTGGCTTTGATACCATAATAATAGAAACTGTAGGAGTTGGCCAAAGCGAAACTGCCGTACACAGCATGGTGGATTTTTTCCTGCTGCTTAAGATTGCAGGCGCGGGCGATGAGCTACAGGGAATTAAACGCGGCATTATGGAAATGGCCGACCTGATAGTTATTAATAAAGCTGACGGTGATAACATAAAAAAGGCCAAACTGGCTAAAACAGAATTTAACCGTGCGCTGCACCTGTTCCCTGCAAAATCATCAGGCTGGCAGCCAAAAGTTACTACCTGCAGTGCCATTACCCATGAGGGTATTGCTGATGTTTGGCAGACAATCAGTGAGTATTTTGACCTGACAAAGTCCAACCACTATTTTGACGAATGACGCCGGGAGCAGAACCAACACTGGCTTTTGGAGACAATCAACGAGCAGCTGAAGAACGACTTTTACAACCGTCCTGACATAGCCGCATTACTTGAAAAAAATAAAAAAGCGGTGCAAAACAATGAATTATCACCTTTTGCAGCCGCACAAATATTGTTAGAGAGGTATTACAATCTCTAGTTTTATTTTTTCTGCTCCTTATCCTTAGCATCTTGTTTATCAAAAACATCGAAGTGAGTGACATAAGATATAGAACGAAAAATAAAATATAGCGCAATTATGTAACCAACATATGCAAAGACTGGTATAAAGTCTTCTATCAAATTAGAAATAAAAATTATAATTATAAACTTTAAAAAATAGTGTAGTGCACCATAAATACTTACAAAAAAACTGTAATACGAAAAATCTTTAGCCTCTAAGTTTTCTGGATATTTATAAAATAGATTTCTGGCAGATTTTCCCCAATACATGCCCAGTTCTTGATCAGTTTTAATTTTCTGAGATGTTATTTTAACAAATTTTTCACCAATTTTAAATATGATCCAAAACAGAAATGAACCTAATACACCTTGAACGATAACAGGCCATTCTAAAACCTTAGCTAAAAATTGATTTGTATCCATATATTATTGTTTTTCGTACCTCTCCATTTCCCTGTCATAGAAATTGTTGGCAGCTTCAATCAAACCCTCCATTTCGGTGTTGAGCTCGTTTTCGTCTAGATCTTCCGGTTCTTCCAGGAATTCAACCTCATCATCTTTAAGGTTAATGATAAATCGTGGGTAATCAAGGTGAATGATAAATATATCTTCAGGATAATCAGTGTTATCGGCAAGTACAAATTTTGGTAATTCCATCATGTTTTGGTTTCAGATTTAATGTTCAAGGTTTAATGTTGCTCACTGCACCACTGTTCCCCCTTCGGGGGTTAGGGGGCTCTTAATCATCTTATTCGTTAAAAAATTGAAGCGAAGATACAAAAATATTGCGGCGGCGGTTAACCCGGCTAAAAGTCCAATCCAAATACCAGTACCTTTT
>JAEWKB010000290.1 GCA_023386255.1 Bacteroidota bacterium | reverse complement strand
GGATTAAGCACCTGGAAGCCTGAAATGAACTTTTGGAAGTCACCTGCAGTAAGCTGGTCTTTCCCTGTAAAAGATACAGAAACAGATTCGTTGTCAATGTCCTCTATCTGGCGCTTGAAACGAACTTGTTTTAAGTTCAGTATTATTTCTGTAACATCTTCAACAACCCCTGGTATAGTAGAGAACTCATGGTCTACTCCTTCAATACGAACAGAAGTAATTGCATAACCTTCAAGGGAAGAAAGCAAAACTCTTCTAAGTGCGTTACCAACAGTCAATCCATAACCCGGCTCCAGTGGACGAAATTCGAATTTCCCCACGAAATCGGTTGAATCGATCATGATAACTTTATCGGGCTTTTGAAAATTAAATATTGCCATATTTCGACTAATGTCAATTATTATTTGTTATACAACTCAACGATTAGTTGTTCTTTGATGTTTTCCGGTATCTGGATCCTTGCAGGTACAGAAACGAAAGTACCTTCTTTTGTATCGTTGTTCCAAGTGATCCACTCATATACATGTGATGAGTTTGATAAAGAACGCTCAATGGCATCAAGAGATTTAGATTTCTCACGAACAGCAACTTTATCGCCCGGTTTTAGATGGTATGAAGGGATGTTAACCACTTCACCGTTTACAGTAATATGCCTATGGGAAACGATTTGCCTTGCAGCCCTTCTTGAAGGGGCGATACCCATACGGAATACCACGTTATCTAGCCTTGATTCGCAAAGCTGAAGAAGAACCTCACCTGTTACACCTTTGGTGGCAGCGGCTTTTTCAAACAGGTTCCTGAATTGTTTTTCAAGGATACCGTAGCTGTATTTAGCTTTTTGCTTCTCCATTAACTGGATAGCGTATTCAGATTTTTTACCTCTCTTTTTAGCCAAACCATGTTGTCCCGGAGGGTAATTTCTTTTTTCGAAGGCTTTGTCGTCTCCGAAGATTGCCTCGCCGAATTTACGGGCAATTTTTGTCTTTGGACCAGTATATCTTGCCATTTTAAAAAATTAGTTGGACAGGGAGTTATGAATTCAGGTCAAATCCTCCGATAACCCGTTTCCTGTCCGGATTATACTTATAAATAAATTAAACTCTTCTTCTCTTTGGAGGGCGGCAGCCGTTGTGCGGCATAGGAGTTACGTCAATGATCTCAGTAACTTCAATTCCTCCGTTGTGAATAGACCTGATAGCCGACTCACGTCCGTTACCCGGGCCTTTAACGTAAACTTTAACCTTTTTTAGGCCAGCTTCAAGAGCAACTTTGCTGCAGTCTTCAGCTGCCATCTGGGCTGCATAGGGAGTGTTCTTTTTAGAACCCCTGAAACCCATTTTACCGGCAGAAGACCATGAAATAACTTCACCTTTCTTGTTAGTTAAAGAAATGATGATGTTGTTGAAAGTTGCATTAATATGAGCCTCGCCTGTAGATTCTACAACAACTTTACGTTTTTTTGTATTCGCTTTAGCCATACTACTACTTATTATTTAGTTGCTTTTTTCTTGTTAGCAACAGTTTTTCTCTTACCTTTTCTTGTCCTTGAGTTATTCTTGGTACGCTGGCCACGAAGTGGAAGCCCAGACCTGTGGCGTATACCCCTGTAGCAGCCGATATCCATAAGGCGCTTAATGTTAAGCTGGATTTCAGAACGAAGCTCACCTTCAATTTTGAAATAAGAAACTGCATCACGAATGTTACCTATTTCTTCGTCATTCCAGTCCTGAACTTTTTTGTCTTCGCTTACCTGAGCCTTAGCCAGTATCTCCTGTGCCCTGCTTCTACCAATTCCGAAGATATAAGTTAAAGCAATAACTCCTCTTTTGTTTTTAGGTATGTCTACCCCTGCAATTCTTGCCATAATTATCCTTGTCTTTGTTTAAATCTAGGATTCTTTTTGTTAATAACGTATAATCTGCCTTTTCTACGCACAATAATGCACTCGGCACTTCTTTTTTTAACTGATGCTCTTACTTTCATTTTAGTAGCTTTAGTATCTATAAGTAATTCTTGCTTTGGACAAATCATAGGGGCTCATTTCCAGCTTTACCTTATCACCGGGTAAAAGCTTTATGTAATGCATACGCATTTTTCCGGAAATATGAGCAATTACAACGTGCCCGTTTTCTAATTCTACACGGAACATAGCATTTGACAATGCCTCAATTATTGATCCGTCCTGTTCTATTGCTGATTGTTTTGCCATAAAAATTAAGCTACCGCTTTTCTATTTTTACCACTTTTCATCAAACCGTCATAATGCCTGTTAAGCAGGTATGAGTTTATTTGCTGAATGGTGTCAATAGCAACTCCCACCATAATCAGCAGCGAAGTACCACCGTAGAACAACGCCCACTGTGACTGCACACCCATTAAACTTACCACAATTGCAGGGAACACTGCAATAAGCGCCAAGAATAAAGATCCGGGGAATGTAATCAACGACATGATCTTGTCAAGGTAATCACCAGTCTCAACACCGGGCCTTACGCCAGGTATAAAACCGCCGCTACGCTTAAGGTCATCAGCCATTTTGTTGGTAGGTACCGTAATCGCGGTGTAAAAGTACGTAAAAATTATAATTAATAAAGCAAAAACCACATTATACCATAAACCGAACACATCCTGGAAGTGGGTGGTTATGGTTTGTGCTGCATCAGATTTAGAAAGTCCTGCCAGTGCAGCAGGTATAAACATAATAGCCTGCGCGAAGATTATAGGCATAACACCCGATGCATTAAGCTTTAGCGGTATCCATTGCCTGTTGCCTCCCATCATATCCTGCTCAAAATCACCTGATGTTGTACGGCGTGCGTACTGTACAGGAATCTTTCTTACAGCCATAATTAAAAGGATACATGTAATGATAACCAACAGCCAGATCACGATTTCAAACACGAGCATCATAGGCCCGCCATTGTTCTCTGTAATACGTGAAGAAAATTCCTGGATGAAAGCCTGAGGCATTCTTGCTATGATACCTACAAGAATCAATAGCGAAATACCGTTACCAATACCTTTATCAGTTATTTTTTCACCAAGCCACATTGCAAATATTGTGCCTGTAACAAGGATAACAACTGCAGAGAACAGGAATGAGAACGAGTTGAAGCCTAACATAAAAGCTTCAGGCGGCAAGGTCTTGTATAGATTATAAATATAACCGGGACCCTGAACCAAAGTGATTGCGATAGTTAACCAACGGGTAATCTGATTAATGGTTTTCCTGCCGCTTTCGCCTTCTTTCTGAAGTTTTTGAAGGTACGGCACCGCAATACCCATCAGCTGCACTACGATAGACGCGGAAATGTAAGGCATGATACCCAACGCAAATACAGATGCCTGCGAAAACGCACCACCTGTAAATACATCGATTAACCAACCGATACCCGAATTCGTCTGATCTGTTAAGCCATTTAATTTGGTAGCATCAATACCCGGCAGTGTTACATGTGCACCAAAACGGTACACAAGCAACAATCCCAGAGTTACTAAGATTCTGTTCTTAAGCTCCTCTATTTTCCAAACATTGATTAACGCGTCTATAAATTTCTTCATCTGACTATAAAAGATTATAAAGTTACAGCCTCACCGCCTGCAGCTTCAATAGCCGCTTTGGCAGTAGCAGTAAATTTGTGAGCAGTTACTTTTAGTTTTGCCTTAAGCTCCCCTCTTCCCAAAATCTTTACCTGTTCATTTTTAGTAGCCAGACGGTTATCAACCAATACTGCAAAATCTACAGTATTATCAGTAACGATACCGTTATCTACAAGAGCCTGAAGTGTGTCTAGGTTAACACCGGCATATTCTTTACGGTTGATGTTTTTGAAACCGAATTTAGGAACACGACGCTGTAATGGCATCTGACCACCTTCGAAACC
>JAEWKB010000039.1 GCA_023386255.1 Bacteroidota bacterium | reverse complement strand
CGTCATATCTGTATCTATGTTCCTGGGTATTTTCGGCGGCTGGGTTGCGGCGGTTTTTGGCGGTTTTGTGGGCAGTGAAGAATTTATACAGGGTATCCAGACCGACTTCCAGCCGTTCCACGTGTTCTATGCATTTTTTAAAACTGTAATCTTTGGATTTGTACTGGCTACCATACCATCATTCCACGGATTCTACATGAAGGGCGGCGCACTCGAGGTTGGTAAGGCAAGTACAACATCTTTCGTGTGGACGAGTGTGGTTATCATCCTGCTCAACTATATTATTACCCAATTACTGCTAAGCTAATGATAGAAGTTAACAACATAAAGAAATCGTTTGGCGATGCACAGGTTTTAAAAGGTATATCAACCACTTTTGAAACAGGCAAGACCAACCTTATTATAGGGCGAAGCGGTTCAGGTAAAACCGTTATGCTTAAAAGCCTTTTAGGTATTCATACCCCTGACGAAGGAACAATATCCTTTGACGGCAGAATATATTCTGAACTTACCCCCGATGAAAAAAGGGCCCTGCGTACCGAAATAGGAATGGTGTTCCAGGGGAGTGCGCTGTTTGACTCTATGAATGTAGAAGACAATGTGGGTTTCCCGCTGAAGATGTTTACAAAAAAACGCAGCAGGGAAGTAAAGGAGCGGGTAAACCAGGTACTGGAGCGGGTAAACCTTAAAGATGCCAACAAAAAATTTCCTGCAGAGCTTTCGGGCGGTATGCAGAAAAGGGTGGCCATAGCCCGTGCCATAGTCAACAATCCAAAATATTTGTTTTGTGATGAGCCCAACTCAGGCCTAGACCCCGAGACATCAATACTAATTGATGAACTGATCCAGGAAATTACACGTGAGTATGACATTACAACTGTTATAAATACCCACGACATGAACTCAGTGCTGCAGATAGGTGAAAAAATAGTTTTCCTGAAGAACGGCATCAAGGAGTGGGAAGGTGATAAAGAGCAGATACTTGAAACACGTAATAAATCCATAGTGGAGTTTGTATATTCATCAGACCTGTTTAAAAAAGTAAGGGAAAGCCTGCTTGCCGAAGATGACGGCGATACAGCACAGTAGAATAAAAAAGGCTTAGATTTCTCTAAGCCTTTTTCTTTTTTATAATTCACGCATCAGGTAAACCCATCCGGTTGCCTGTTTACCGCTGCTTAGTTCCACAACATAGTAATAGGTACCTGTTGGCAGTTCCCCAACAAACGACTGCCCGTGCCACTCGTCCTTATAGTTTTCCTGCTCATATACCCTCATGCCATACCTGTTGAATATCTTCAGCTTTTTCACGTCAAAATTACTCAGGTCAAACGCGTTGTTGTATTCATCGCCGTTAGGTGAAATTCCCTTTGGTATCTTACAGAAAGTATTCAATATAGTTATTGGCTCAGTCTTTTCACAGCCGTCCATATTTATTGTTACCGTATACTCGCCCGCAGCAAGCCCTGTAATAACAGCCTCCTCACCTGTGGCAACAAAACTGTTGGGCCCTGCCCAGCTAAATGTTGCATCAGGAAAATCAGCTGTATTAACAACATAAAGCACGTATTCCTCATTGTTATCACAACCTCCGTCTATTACAATTTCTGCATCAATGCTACCTTCAACAACTGTAAATGACTGCCTGCTGATACAACCCGAGTTGCTCATTTCAACTTCATATATTCCCGGAGTAACAACTTGTATAGAAGGTGTAAGCACACCCGGCAATAATCCGCCATCCTGGTACCAGCCCAAAATAATATTTGTCTGGTTAATGTTACCCGGTAGTATAGTAAGCGTAGTGCTTTGCCCTGTACAAAGCTGGTTATTACCTGTTATGGAAAAAACAGGTTTAGCAGTTACATTCAGTATAATTTGTGCCGGTAGCGATGTACACCCATCCACAGTTACCGTAACTTCATAAGTTCCGTTAGCTGCCAACGTCACATCAGTAATTACAGGATTTTGTGTTATAGATATAAAACCATTCGGGCCTGTCCAGCTATATGTTGCTCCGGATACTGTAGCGACGTTCAGCTGCACATCGTCTCCTTCACATGTTTGTCCGGTTGGGGTTATAGCAGGTGCCTGCGGCCTTTGCTTTACATTAAAGCTTACCATAGCATCATCTGTAAGGGAACAGTCTCCCGTAACCGTATATTTAAAGCTATAACTTCCGGCGGCAAGGCCGTTAGTGTCCAGCATGTTTCCTGTAAGCTGCCCTGTGCCGCTCATATCCTGCCATATACCGCCAGTATCATGTCCTGCAGCAAGGTAACTGTTCAGGTTTATACTGTTGCTGTTGCTGCAAAGGCTAATGTTTAAATTATCTGCCCCTGCATCAGGCAGGTCGTTAGGCTGTAGCTGGAAGGGGCCCAAAATGCGGTTCATACACGAATTTGAATTGGCTGATGTCAGCTTCACATAATAAGTTCCGGCATCAGTAGCCGAATTATAAGAAGGGAAAGCAAGCACATTACTTGTGCTTAATATTGTTGTTGGGTTTGCCGCCTCATACCATTGATAGGTAAGGAACGAGAATTGTTGGGTGGCAAGGTTGCTGTTCTCTCCCTCGCAAAAACCTGTTGCGGTTATAACCGGTGGGGCAAGATCGTTTATAGTAAATGGCCTTGGGTCGCTATTCCCGCAGTTATCAGTTACCTCAAATTCATAATCTGCCGGCTCAAGCCCGGAAAATACGTTAGATATGCCGTTATTCACCACAAACGGCTGGTTATTCTTTTTTGTTATTCGGTAAGTTAATGGCGCTACCCCTATAGCCTCAAGTACAACTTCGGTAAGGCCATTGGCGCATGGAAAAGCATAAGCAGCGGTAATTTCCGGAAACCCGTCAAATGTGAAAGTATCAATAACCTGTAAGCAGCGATTATTGGTTGTAGTACCATTACCAAAAGTATAAAACACCTTTACAACCCTAAAATCGCCATAGTACTGCTGGTTATTTAATGTTACGTTATTAGTTAAGAATACTGAGTTAAGCGTGTTGGGCAATGTCCCGTCAGGATACACCACACCCGTTAATGGGTGCCCCCATGTATTGGTCACAGGATCAAACCGCTGCAGGAAAAATGCTGCCGAAACCATATTGCTGCTGGTGTGCTC
>JAEWKB010000206.1 GCA_023386255.1 Bacteroidota bacterium | reverse complement strand
ACTCTAAACACACGTCTGCTAAAAAACAACAACCTGCTGCACCTTAAGTACGGACTTTCGCTGCAATACAACAACCTTCGCCCGGAAAACGACCGCGTATTTACAACGACCGAAGACGGGCAGACTGTACTTACTGAGTCAGGCCGCGACTTAAAACTTACACGTTTCAGGTATGTTAACCTTGTAGTTCCTGTACACATTGAGTTTGATTTTACACCTAAAAAAGTGGTGGGCGATAAAACATATTTCCCTTCACACGAAAGCTTCCGTTTAGGTTTTGGTGGCTATGCAGGGGTTAATGTAAAGGAAAAGCAACTTACAAAATACACTGAAGATGACCATAAAGTGAAGCATAAAGAAAAAGGCGACTTTAACGTGAATGATTTTGTATATGGCCTTAGCGCCTATGTAGGATACGGCCAGATTGCCCTTTATGCAAAATATGACCTACAGCCGGTATTTGCCAATAACGCTGTAGACCAGAATAATTTATCACTTGGCATAAGATTTGATTTCAATTAATACATTAGGGTTAGTTTTGTACTTTTTGGAAGAGGCGCTCCGCAAGGGCGCCTTTTTTTAAGTAAGTTTTATACTATCAAATTGTTAATCAGTAAATTTTAATGATGAAGATGCAGTAATTTTATTAAAAATTGCAGCCATGGATAATTATACGGTAACATTTGTATATGACGGGGATTTTGATCTCCCTAATGACCCTGAAGTAAGGGATAAGGAAGTGCCTGACATGGTGCTCACAAAGCTGGAGAAGCATGAGTTTCAGCTCGCTGATTTTAACCTGACCCAAAATTATGACGATGAGTATGCTGAAAAATATATTGACGACCCTTACCTGCACCGCTCGGTAGTAGAGGTAAAGCTTAAGCTTACCTGGGATGACCTGCAGAGCAGGGAAAGGATATATGAGCGTTGCCTTAATGCGCTAAGGCACCAGGACCTTAACCTGTGCCGCGTTTATGAGAACGAGAATAATAAACTGGGCATGCTGCAAAGCATTATATGTTTTGAAGTAAAAGAACAAATGTCGGCATAAACAAAAAAAACAGGCAGGTTAAAAACTACAGGATACTTTGTAACTTTGCGGCACTTTAATTGCCGCAAAAGCTTGATATCAAAAAATACCATAGATACCGTTTTTGAAACCGCCCGTGTTGAGGAGGTTATAGGCGATTTTGTGCAGCTGAAGCGTGCGGGGAGCAACCTTAAGGGATTGAGCCCTTTCAGTAACGAGAAATCTCCGTCTTTCATGGTATCGCCCGTAAAGCAGATATGGAAAGATTTCAGTTCGGGAAAAGGCGGTAATGCCGTTGCTTTTTTAATGGAGCACGAGCATTTTTCTTATCCTGAAGCCATACGATACCTGGCTAAAAAATACAATATTGAAATAGAAGAAACGGAACAAACTGAAGAAGACAAGGAACAGGCCAACGAAAAGGAAAGCATGTACCTGGTCTCGGAGTTTGCGCAGAAGTACTTTCACAATATATTACTTAATACCGATGAAGGCCGCGCCATAGGCTACTCGTATTTTAAGGAACGCGGCTTTACCGGAGATACTATTAAAAAATTCGGCCTGGGCTATTCTCCTGAAGTTTGGGATGCTTTTACCAAAGAAGCATTGGGCAAAGGCTATAAACTGGAGTTCCTGGAAAAAACCGGCCTTACCATCAATGGTGAGAATCGGCAAATAGACCGTTTTCGCGGTAGGGTTATGTTTCCTATACAAAGTATGTCGGGCCGTGTGTTGGGCTTCGGCGGACGAATTTTAGGCAATGATAAAAAAGCTGCCAAATACCTTAATTCACCCGAAAGCGAGATTTACCACAAGAGCAAGGTGTTGTACGGTATTTACCACGCCAAGCAGGCCATTGCCAAGCAGGATAACTGCTACCTTGTAGAAGGCTATACCGATGTGATACAGCTGCACCAGGCGGGTATAGAGAATGTGGTGGCATCATCAGGAACGGCACTGACTCCCGACCAGATTCGCCTCATTAACCGCCTTACTAAAAACATTACGGTACTTTTTGACGGCGATGCAGCAGGTTTGCGTGCGGCCATAAGGGGTATAGACCTTATCCTTGAGGAAGGCATGAACGTAAAAGTATGCACCTTTCCTGAAGGTGAAGACCCCGACAGCTTCGCAATGAAATCATCACACGATGCTCTTGTGGCGTATTTAGAGGGCAATTCAAAGGACTTCTTACAGTTCAAGGCATCTTTGCTTATGGATGAGGCAAAGAACGACCCTGTGAAGAAAGCAGGTTTGATTCGTGACATGGTTACAAGCATTTCAAAAATTCCCGACAGGATACAGCGTGAGATTTACATACAGGAGTGCGCCCGCATCATGGATATATCCGAACAGGTACTATCCAGCACACTGGCACAGCTGGTGCAGAAAGACCTTGCCGATGCCGGTAAGAAGTTTAAAGAGCAGCAGCAGGAAAAAGTTTTTGATGTTGTAAAGGCTGAACAACAGCAACAGGGTAATAAGGTTGATGTTTTATATGAGCTTGAACGCAAGATCATAGAGATACTGCTGCTGTATGGCAATGAAACGGAAGAGTTTGAAGATGTGCTGCTAAAGGCAGATGAGGAAGGGGAGCTGAAAATGGTATCGGAGATGAAGCAGTACAAAGTATATGAACGTATTTACCTTAGCCTGCAGGAAGATGAGACTGAACTCGCCAATCCGTTATTTAAAGCCGTGTACGACGACCTTATAGCTTACTATCAGCAGAACGAGAAATTTGAGACAGAGCAGTACCTTATGCGGCTTGACCCTGCACTTGCGCAGGAGGTGACTAACATACTGATGGAGGAAGAGCGTGAACTGCTGCATAACTGGGAGGTGAAGCAAATCATTGTTAAGCAAAAAAACCAGACGATAGGCCAGTATGTTCAGGAAACGATACTTACGCTGCGCTGGTTTTTGGTGGATAAAATAATCAATGAGTTAAAAGGCAGCCTGGCAGAGGCGGCCCCTGATGCCGATAATTCTGAAACGCTATCCATGGCAATGGATTACCAAAGGCTTATCAGTTCTTTTTCGTCTAAGTTAGGTAGAGTTATGTCCCGCTACAGTAGTTAAACTTAAACAATATCAAGTGTTTTGGCTTTGTTCACTAAATCTACAAGGTTGGTTACATGCAGTTTGGTAAGCAGGCGCAGCTTATACGTACTGATGGTTTTTTCATTAAGGTCAAGCAATTTTGCAATTTCCTTATTCTTTTTACCCTCGCTCAGGTAGCGCAGCACTTCAATTTCGCGTGATGACAGCTTCCTGTACAGGCGCTCTGATTTTTTGCCTTTATTAAGCAGCGCAAGGTTTTTCTTTACAGCATCGCTAAATATAATTTCCCCTTCGTTTACTTTTTTAATGGCCGCCTCAAGGTCTTCCATCTTAGCGCTTTTGTGCAGGTAGGCCGATACGCCGGCTTTCAATGCGTTGGGGGCATATATCTGTTCGGCAAGGTTAGTAAAGATAATTATTTTGGTGTCAGGAAATTCCTTTACGAGCGACTTTACCGAGCTTATGCTTGTAAGCCCGTCCAGCTCAAGGTCTATAACGGCAGCATCCACTGTTTTTTTGCCAAGCACGTCCAGCAGGCTGTCAAGGTTGTTTACAACACCAACAAAACTAATTTCCGGGTTCTCCTTAAAGTAGGCTTTCATCCCATAGTGGACGACAGGATGATTATCCGCCAGGCATATTTTAATCATAGTTACATTTTTTAGTTATCACCTCTATAGTAAAGTTATGTATTTATATCTTAAAGTATTGTGAATGAAAGAATTTTATTTCAAATTTTTAGGAATTTCACATACCGGTATAGCCACCATTTTATGGCGATTATTTGTATTAAGCCTTTTGAAAATGTTAAAAACCTCTTTTTGGCGTCCTTCAAAGTCTTCCGCGCTGCTGCCCTTTTCAAGTTCCAGCATGGCCCATTCCAGCTCATCATAGCTTGCACCCAGCTGGTCTTCATCACTTCGGTCATCTCCAAATAACCCATCAGTTGGTTTTGCCTGTACAATGCTTTCAGGCACACCTAAATGTTTAGCCAGTTCACGCACTTCGCTTTTCATCAGGTCAGCAATAGGGCTCACATCAACGCCGCCATCACCATATTTTGTAAAGAATCCTACACCGAAATCTTCTACTTTGTTTCCTGTGCCTGCCACAAGAGCGCTGTTAATCCCTGCAAAATAATACAGGGTTGTCATCCGCAGGCGCGCGCGCGTGTTGGCCAGCGTAAGGTCCTGAAGGTGCTGGTCATCTGTAGTCGTTACCTGCTGCCTGAAAGTTTCAAACACCGGTGTAAGGTCTGCCAGGGCATCACTTACGTTATTATACTTTTCCTTTAAAGCTTTTATATGTTCCCTTGCGCGGGTAACATGGCTTTGGGCCTGGTGTATGGGCATTTCCACGCATAGCGTAGGCAAACCTGTTTTTGCGCATAGTGTTGAGGTTACGGCTGAGTCTATACCGCCCGATATACCCACAACAAAACCCTTTACTTTAGCGTTTGCTGCATAGCCGCTAAGCCAGTTAACTATATGGTTGGTAATTTCTTCTGCTTTAAATGTAGTGCTTACAGGCATAATGGTGTAATGTTAGTTTTGGTGATGTATATTTGCACCGAATAAAATTTTAAAATTAAAAAAATTAATTCAAGGCTTTTCTTAATAAAATTACAAATTATGAAGAAGTATTTCCTGTTTATTGCTGTTGCGCTTGTGGCAATATCCTGTAAAAAGGAAAATGAGGTTGAAGAAAAAGTTGCTGCCGTACCCGTAAAAGAGGTTAAAATTGAAAGGTTTGATAAAGCTTTCTTTGAAAGCAAAGAGGAAGACCTGCCGAAGCTGAAACAGCAGTTTGCCGATTTTTTCCCTGAAGGGACACCTGATGAAGTTTGGCTACAACGTATGCAGGATCCGTTCCTGAGGCAGCTGTATGCTGAAGTGCAGAAGCAGTACCCTGACCTGAAAGGCCTGGAGAATGATTTTGAAGGCCTTTTTAAACATATAAAGTTTTATTATCCTGATTTTAAGGACCCACGGGTGGTAACGCTGGTTAATGATGATGAAACCACCAAGGCATTATATTCTAAAAACATGGTTATTGTGCCTTTGAGCCTGTATCTGGGCAAGAACAATAAAATATATGAGGGCCTGCCTAAGTACCAGGTGCAGGAATTTGAAAAAAGCCAGATACTGCCGGATGTGGTTACAAGCTTTGCTGAAGAAAAGATAAAGTTCCCTATGGACAGGGCGCTAATAGCCCAGATGGTGTACCACGGAAAGCAATTGTACCTGAAAGACCTGTTGCTGCCCGATGTAACCGATGCCGCACGGATTGGCTATACCGAAGACCAGATAAAATGGGCGCAGGCGAACGAAGAGGAAATATGGCGGTACTTTATAGATAACAAACTGCTATATGATACTGACGTAAAGCTTGCGAGCCGCTTCATCAATCCGGCGCCGTTTTCTAAGTTTTATCTTGAAATAGATAATGACTCGCCCGGGCGCGTAGGACAGTGGGTAGGCTGGCAGATTGTACGATCGTATGCTGAAAATAACCCAAAGGTAAATTTGCAGCAGCTGTTGCAGATGGATGCTAAAACAATTTTTGAAAATTCTAAATACAAACCTAAAAAATAATGTCAAAGACAATAAAATCTGAAATAAAACTGACTATTGAGCTTGATGAAAACCGTGTACCTGAAAAACTGTTTTGGGATGCTCCCGATGGCGGTGTACGAAATGAAGAAACCAAGGCAATGATGCTTTCGGTATGGGATAGCAAGCCACAGGAAAGTATGCGTATTGACTTATGGACGAAAGATATGCCTGTTGATGAAATGAAAGTATTCTTTCACCAGACACTGGTATCAATGGCTGATACCTTTGAACGTGCCACTGGCGACAAGAAGATGAGCGACACCATGAAAGACTTCTGCGATTATTTTGCCGAGAAGCTGGAATTGAAGAAGAAATAATATAGGCGGCCTCACAGCCGCTTTTTTTATGATTATAGAATTACATCCCTACAAACCCGAATATCTTCCGGAAGTACTTAGTCTTTTCCGACAAACAGTCCATTCTGTAAATTCAAAGCATTACACGCCTGAACAGCTTAATGCCTGGGCTCCCGAACAATTAGATGAAAACAAATGGCAGCAAACCCTGGGCAGCAATTATACTTTAGTCGCAAAGCAGGATAATAAGATAGTTGGTTTTGCTGATATTGATGCCACAGGCTATTTCGACCACTTATTTGTTCATAGGGATTATCAGGGGCAGGGCGTGGCAAAATTGCTGGCCGATGCTATAGAAAATTATGCGCAGGCTGAAAGGCTTAAAATTATTTCAGTAGCCGCTTCTATAACAGCAAAACCTTTCTTTGAAAGGAGGGATTATAAGGTGCTGAAACAACAAAGTGTGGAACGCCTAGGGCAGGTGCTTACCAATTACCTTATGGAAAAGCAGGTTTAAACAAAACTGTTGTTGCTAAAGATGTCGTTATTAACGCCATCAATAAACTCAAGCAGTTTTTCGCGGCCTGTACCATCTGTTGAGGAGGTAATGAAGTACGGCGGCATCTCTTCCCAGTTATTGGCCAGCAGCGCTTTTTTGTATGCAGCTACATGCTGTTCGGCTCTGCCGCGGCTTATCTTGTCGGCTTTTGTAAATATAATGCAAAAAGGAACCTCATTTTCGCCCAGATATGTTATAAACTCCAAATCTATTTTTTGGGCCTCATGTCGAATATCAATCAGTACAAAGGCGCAGGCCAGCTGTTCCCGTTTCTCAAAATAATCGGTAATGAACTTCTGGAATATCTCCTTTGTTTTTTTAGAAACGCGGGCATAGCCATATCCGGGTAAGTCAACCAGGAACCAGTTCTCCTTTATCTTAAAATGGTTAATAAGCTGTGTTTTGCCCGGCTTGCCCGATGTTTTAGCCAAACTGTTACGGTTGGTGAGCATGTTTATAAGGGATGACTTCCCTACATTCGACCTTCCTATAAAAGCATACTCCGGCAGCGGCTCTTTGGGGCACTTGCTTACATCAGAGTTGCTTATAATAAATTCGGCTGAAGTAATTTTCATGATACTGGTATTAGCTGCAAAGGTACAGAAATACTTTGGGCAATAAAAAAGCCTGCAGGATAGCTACAGGCTTGTGTTGTCAAAATTCATTTTTTTCAGCCAGTCGTGCATCAGGTGGTTAAATTCGTCCGGATGCTCCATCATAGCCGCATGGCCGCACTTGTCAATCCAGTACAGGCTGGAGTTGGGCAGCAGCTGGTGGAATTCTTCAGCCACTTCGGGCGGGGTCACATTATCATTTTTGCCCCATATAATGCAGGTTGGTACATGCATTTTAGGCAGGTCCTTTGCCATGTTGTGCCTAATGGCGCTCTTAGCTATGGTTAAAGTTTTTATAAGTTTCAGCCTGTCATTTGCTACAGCATAAACCTCGTCAACAATTTCTTTTGTAGCTACGGCAGGGTCATAAAATACCTCTCCTGCTTTTTTCTTAATGTAATCATAGTCACCCCTTCGTGGGTAGCTGTCGCCCATCGCGCTTTCATACAATCCTGAACTTCCCGTAATTATGAGGCCGAGCATCTTTTCAGGATACATTTTTGTGTGGTACAGCGCAATGTGCCCGCCCAGTGAGTTACCCAACAGTATTACCCTGTCAAACCCTTTGTAGGTAATAAAATCTTTAACCCACTTGGCAAAGGCCTTAACGTTCGTTTTTAAAATGTTCTGGGTGTAAATCGGCAGTTCGGGTATTACAACCTTATAGCCATGTTTTGGGAAATATTCAGCTACGCCGTCAAAGTTACTAAGGCCGCCCATAAGTCCGTGAAGGATAATAATCGGAGTGCCTTCACCGGTTTCATAGTAGCTGTATTTACCCTCTTTTGTGGTGCTTTGCATGTTAGTTTATCAACAATTTCAAGTTAGGCAAATATAGGATTTTATAGTTAAAACAGACTAAAGTGCAAATTTATTTGCTATAATATATCTGACTAAAATGCATACTTGTCTATGGCGGTTTTAGATGAAAATTCCTGCAAGGTGGTAAAATGACGTAAAAACTTATCAACAAAGTGGTAGAAAGTGGTAAGAAGTGGTAAAATGTTTTTATATTTGCTTTAATAAAACAAAATCCGTAACTGCTTGAATGCCATAGTAGGAACATATGAATGTAAGGCTGATACCAAAGGAAGGTTAATGCTGCCTGCTCCTTTGAAGAAGCAGCTTGCGCCCGGGCTTGAGGATGGATTTGTGCTGAAACGATCGGTTTTCCAGCCTTGCCTGGAGTTGTACCCTATGTCAGAATGGAACATTATGATGGCTAAGATCAACAAGCTGAACCGCTTTGTGAAAAAGAACAATGACTTCATCAGGAGGTTTACGGCTGGGGTGAAAGTGGTGGAAATTGATGCGACCGGAAGGCTTTTGATACCGAAAGATCTGGTTGTGTTTGCGGGGATTGATAAAGATATTGTGCTTTCGTCTGCGGTGAACATTGTGGAGATTTGGGACAAAGATAAGTATGAGCAGGCAATTGATGACTCAGTTGTTGATTTTGCTGACCTGGCTGAAGAAGTTATGGGTAATTTAACTGATGACACTGATGGAATATCATAACCCTGTTTTGCTGAAGGAAACCGTTGACGGGCTAAATATTAAGCCGGATGGTGTGTATGTAGATGTGACCTTTGGCGGGGGTGGGCACTCTCGTGAAATAATAAGCAGGCTTGGGCCTGACGGAAGGCTTTTTGGGTTTGACCAGGATGAAGATGCGCAGGCTAATGTAATTGATGATGAGCGTTTTGTGCTGATACCGGAAAACTTCAGATTTATAAAGAGGTTTCTGCGCTTCCATGGTGTAAAAGCCGTTGACGGAATATTGGCAGACCTCGGGGTGTCATCGCACCAGTTTGACGTGGCGGAGCGTGGTTTTTCAACCCGTTTTGATGCCGGGCTGGATATGAGGATGAGCCGTAAGAATGAGCTTAATGCCTATGTTGTTGTGAATGAGTATGAGGAGCAACAGCTGAAGAGAGTGTTTTTTGAATACGGGGAGCTTAAGAATGCAGGTGCGTTGGCTAATACTATTGTAAATGCACGTAAGGACAAGCCGATAAAGAACACTGAACAATTAAAGCAGGTGCTTGCAAAATTTTTGCCGGCGCATAAAAGCAATAAAATACTGGCACAAATATATCAGGCTATACGGATAGAGGTGAATGAGGAAATACAAGTGCTGAAAGAGTTTTTGCAGCAATCGCTTGAGGTGCTTAAGCCTAGTGGGAGGCTGAGTGTGATTTCCTACCATTCACTGGAAGACAGGCTGGTAAAGAGGTATATGAGGAATGGGATGTTTGAAGGTGAGCCGGAGCGCGATATGTTTGGCAGGTTTGAAGTTCCTTTTAAAATAATTGAAAAGCTTATAGTGCCTACTGAAGAGGAAATTGCAGTTAATAATAGGGCACGTAGCGCGAAATTGAGAGTAGCTGAAAAATTATAGGTATGAAAGGCGGAGTTTACAGCTTATTAAAAGCAAAATATCTGGTTGATGAAGGTTCTATGAGGAACTGGCGTTTCATCATATTCCTTATCATCATCGCAATATTAATGATTGGCAACTCACACAGTTATGAGCAGAAACTGTTCAGGATAACGGAGCTGGAAAGCGAAGTAAAGGAGCTAAGGTCGGAATTTGTAGACAGGCGTTCGGAACTTATGGAACTAAAGATGGAATCAACAGTTTCAAGAAAAATGGAAGAAAAAGGCATAGTGCCGTCATCGGTGCCGCCAAAAAAAATAAAAGTATTAAGGGAAGAAGAAAAGAACATGCTTGAAAAACTATGGCAGTAGAAGATAAAAAGATCTCTTACCGTATTTACATTGTAGCCTTCATGATTTTCGTGATGGCTGTTTGCATTTCGGTAAAGCTCACCAATATACAGTGGGTTGAGGGTGATTATTATCGTAAACTGGCCAAGGAGCGTACGGTTAAGAATTTTGTTATTCCGGCCAATAAAGGCAATGTATATTCGGCAGACGGTAGCCTTTTGGCTACATCAATTCCAAATTATAAAATAAGGTTTGATGCGCTGGCACCAAAAGATGAGGATTTTAAAAAGTACCTGAAGCCGCTGTCAGACTCACTTTCGAAAATGTTCGGTAAATCATCTGATCATTATTACAATGAATTGAGGCAGGCACGCGCTAACAAGAACAGGTACTTTCTTGTAGCGAGGGATCTTAGCTATACTGAATACATGCGTATTAAGAGCTTTCCGCTGTTCAGGCTCGGTGCTTTTAAAGGTGGTATAATAACAGAGCAAAAAACGGTAAGAGAGCACCCAATAGGCCGTATTGCTGAGCGTACCATAGGTTACGAAAGGGTGGACCATAAAGGCGAGAACCTTACTGTGGGTATTGAGGGCGCTTTTGCCAAATACCTAAACGGAAAAGACGGTAAGCGCCTTATGCAGAAAATAGCCAAGAACCAGTGGAAACCCATTAGCGATAATAATGAGGTTGAGCCGGTTGATGGGTATGATGTAGTGTCGACCATAGATGTGTATATACAAGATATCGCGCACCACGCCTTGCTGAAACAGCTGGAGTATTATGAGGCTGACCATGGCTGTGTGGTGGTAATGGAAACAAAAACAGGGTATGTAAAGGCTATATCTAATCTTGGGAGAAATAAAGATGGGTCTTACAGCGAAACAGTAAATTATGCGGTTTGGGAATCGCACGAACCGGGCTCTACCTTTAAGCTTGCTGGCTTAATCGCGTTGCTCGAAGATAAAAAAGTTGATACCAGCGATGTGTATGATACCAAGGGGGGAGATATAACCTACTTTGGGCGTCATGTTCGCGACTCCAAAAAAGGCGGCTACGGCAAAATTTCGCTTGCCAAAGGATTTGAACTTTCATCAAATACTGTCTTAGTACAGGCAGTATATGATAATTACAAGCAAGACCCGCAGCAGTTTGTAAACCATCTTAACCGTTTTGGCTTAAATAAAAAACTTGGAGTGCCAATCAAAGGTGAGGGAAGGCCTTACATCCCACAGCCGGATGACCCTAAGTGGTCCAGGATAACACTGCCGTGGATGGGTTTTGGCTACGGAGTATCAATGACACCGCTGCAAACGCTGACATTTTATAATGCCGTAGCTAACAATGGCGAGATGATAAGGCCGCTCTTTGTAAAAGAAATTAAGGAGTGGGATAAAACGATAAAGAAATTCGACAAAGAAGTAATCAACCCTAAAATATGCTCTGCCGAAACACTGGCAAAAGTAAAGGCGATACTTGAAAATGTGGTTAAAAGGGGTACAGGCTCTAAGCTTTATTCTAAAGATTTTTCTATGGCGGGGAAAACCGGTACAGCCCAGGTTGATTATGGAAAAGGCAAAGACAATATGTACTATTCGTCATCTTTCGCAGGTTATTTCCCTGCTGATAACCCTCAGTACTCATGCATAGTCATTATACATAAGCCAAGCACCGGCAAAGGATATTATGGGGCGGATGTTTCGGGGCCGGTATTTAAGAGGATAGCCCAAAAAATATTTACTGATGTGCCATCGACAGACCAGATAAAGAAGCTGGATAAAAAAATAAAAAAACAGGAGCAGCTTTATGCTTCATATTACAATAAAGAGCAAAAAATAAAAGAAACAGCACCTAAAACCATACCTAACACCATAGGCATGAGCGGTATGGATGCGGTAGCATTGCTCGGCAACATGGGGCTTAAAGTGCAGGTGCTGGGTGTAGGCAAGGTAAAAAAGCAATCGCTCGCACCGGGACAGCCAATATTTAAAAATCAAACCATAACACTGGAACTGCTTTGATGGTTTTAAAAGACATATTATACAAGACATCGATAGAGGCTGTAAAGGGCCCTACGGATATTAACATCAACAAGATTGAGTTTGACTCCAGGCTTGTTGGTGCAGGCGATGCTTTTGTAGCCATTAAAGGCACACAGAGCGATGGTCATGCTTTTATAGAAAAAGCCATAAACTTGGGAGCTATAGCTGTTGTTTGTGAGGTATTGCCAGATATTATAGCTGAAGGCGTTACTTATATTGAAGTTAAAAGCGCCAGTGCAGCGTTGGCGTACATGGCTGCGAATTTTTACGGCAACCCGTCGCGCAACCTGAAGCTTGTGGGTGTTACCGGTACTAACGGAAAAACAACCATAGCAACATTACTGTATCAGCTGTTCCAGAACGCAGGGTACAAAACGGGTTTGCTCTCTACCGTGAAGATTATGGTAGATAAAACAGAATATAAAGCCACGCATACAACACCTGATTCTTTAACCATCAACAAGTACCTGAAGATGATGGAAGAGGAAGGTGCCGAGTATTGTTTTATGGAGGTAAGCTCGCACGGCATTCACCAGAACAGGACGGAGGGGCTGGAGTTTGCAGGCGGGATTTTTACTAATCTGTCTCACGACCACCTGGATTACCACAGCAGCTTTGCTGAATACAGGGATGTAAAGAAAAGGTTTTTTGACCAGCTGCCTAAAACAGCTTTTGCGCTTACCAATATTGATGATAAGAACGGGCTGGTAATGCTGCAGAACACCATAGCTAAAAAGCTTACTTACGCCCTTAAAACCTATGCTGATTACAGGGCACAAATACTGGAAAACCAGCTGAGTGGCCTGCTGCTAAAGATAAACGAGCAGGAAGTGTGGGTAAGGCTTATAGGTACTTTTAATGCTTACAACTTATTAGCTATCTATGCCGCTGCAGTTAACCTCGGCCTGGAGAATGGTGAGGTGCTAAGGCTGATGAGCCAGCTGGAGAGTGTATCGGGTCGGTTCCAGTTTATTGTTTCTGATACTAACATTACAGCTATTGTAGATTATGCACATACGCCGGATGCGCTTGAAAACGTGCTAAAAACTATAGAGGGCATCCGCACACGCAATGAACAGTTAATAACAGTGGTAGGCTGCGGAGGCGACAGGGACAAAACTAAGAGGCCTGTTATGGCGCATATAGCCACATCAATGAGTGACAAAGCCATATTTACTTCGGATAATCCGCGAAGTGAGGCGCCGGAGGATATAATTGAAGACATGGAAAAAGGCGTAGAACCGCAAAATTACAGGAAAACCGTAGCGGTGGTTGACAGGAAGCAGGCTATAAAGATTGCCTGCCAGCTGGCAAGGCCAAATGATATAATCCTGATAGCCGGCAAAGGGCATGAAACGTACCAGGAAATTAAAGGAGTGCGTTACGACTTTGATGATATGAAGGTGGTAAAAGAAATATTAGAGCAATTAAACAAATAAGCAGCGTATGCTATACTATCTATTTGATTATCTAGACAGGAGCTTCGACATCCCAGGAACCGGAGCCTTCAGGTACATTACGTTCCGTTCAGGGCTGGCAATAATACTGTCACTGCTGATTTCAACTGTTTTTGGTAAAAAGATCATCAACTTCCTGCGCAGGCAACAAATTGGCGAAACGGTACGTGAGCTTGGCCTTGAAGGGCAAAGCCAAAAGGCGGGTACACCAACCATGGGTGGGCTGATAATTATTATATCAACCCTTATCCCCGTGCTGTTGCTGGCTAAGCTGGATAATATTTATGTAATGCTGCTTATAGTTACTACCCTCTGGATGGGGACTATTGGTTTTATTGACGATTACATCAAGATATTCAAAAAAGATAAAGAAGGCCTTAAAGGTAAGTTTAAAGTAGTTGGCCAGATAGGTTTAGGCCTTATTGTAGGTTATATATTGTATTTCCACCCGGGAGTTACC
>JAEWKB010000108.1 GCA_023386255.1 Bacteroidota bacterium | reverse complement strand
CGCCTGGTCTATAAGCAAGGATTCGGCTTTGGTAAAATCTTCATGCTTCACCTGGATTTCATATTCCTTTAATCCGTCACCACTAAAGCTGCTGCCCAGTCTCGGTGAGTTATCTACAAAAAGGGTTTCTATACCGTTTTGAACCAGAAACTGTTCAAGGGCTTTGGCTTCATCGGCATCAGGATATCTTTTAAAAGTGGTAAAGCTTTCCATAAGTTTGATCTTGAACTCAAATGTATAAAATTGAGGTGACCGGCTGCACATATTACTATTAGAAAATTTTCACTACTTTTACGCTTCAGCAAATACTACATTACAATGCCCGATACTATAACACTTTTACTTGCATTTATAATTGCCCTAGCCATAGGTATTTTTATTGGTAAAGCCCTATTCGCCTCTAGAGGCGCGGCAGAAAATAAAGTGCTTGAAGAACGCAACAACAGCTTATTAGCTACTATTGAACAGCTGAAACAGCAGTCGCAGAACGAAAAGCTGGGACTGGAAAAACAGCTGGTACAGGTACAGGCCGAGCGCGACAGCCTCCGCACGGCGAAAGAGGCCTTAACTGTACAGCTTACCAAGAAGGAAAGCGAATTTGAGAACCTGTTTGAGCGTATGCGCGAACAAAGGCAGGAAACCGAAGAGCTGCAGGAAAAATTTACTAAAGAGTTTGAAAACCTGGCCAATAAGATACTGGAAGAAAAATCGAATAAATTTACGGAACAAAACCGTGAGAACCTGAAGAACATACTATCTCCGCTGCAGGAAAAGATACACCTTTTCGAGAAAAAAGTAGAGGATACCCATAAAGAAAGTATTGATTACCACGCTGCGCTGCGCCAGCAGATACTGGGCCTTCGTGAAATGAACGAGCAAATGAGCCGCGAAACCCTTAACCTTACCAAAGCCTTAAAAGGTGATACCAAAATGCAGGGTAACTGGGGCGAACTTATACTGGAGCGTGTGCTTGAAAAATCAGGCCTGGAAAAAGGCCGCGAATACTATGTGCAGCAAAGCCATGTTACCGAAGAAGGCAGCCGCATACAACCCGACGTGGTGATAAACCTGCCTGATGGCAAGAAGATGATCGTGGATAGTAAAATATCATTAGTCGCATACGAACGTTTTGTAAACGAGGAAGATGATACGCTGCGTGCGGTACACCTGAAAGAGCATTGTGCATCAATACGCCGCCATGTGGACCAGTTGAGCGACAAGAACTACCACGACCTGTACCAGATTGAAAGCCCTGATTTCGTGCTGCTGTTCATCCCGATGGAACCGGCCTTTGCCTGTGCCCTTAATGAAGATAATACACTTTACAATAAAGCTTTTGAGCGTAACATTGTAATTGTTACCCCCAGCACGCTGCTGGCCACGCTACGCACCATTGACAGTATGTGGACCAACCAGAAGCAACAGGAAAATGCTTATGAAATTGCACGCCAGGCAGGTGCTTTGTATGACAAGTTTGAAGGTTTTATAGCAGACCTCATTCTTGTAGGGAAGCGAATGGAAGAAGGGAAAAAAGCATATGAAGGAGCTATGGGTAAGCTTGTTGACGGCAGGTGTAACATCATCACCAGCATTGAAAAACTGAAGAAGATGGGGGCCAAAGCAAAGAAATCGCTGCCGGAGAACATACTTAACAGGGCTATGGCGAAGGAGGAAGAAGAACTGCTTGATGATGCCAACCGCCTGCTCAACTTATAATTAATGGAGGCAACCTATAAAAAAGTAAGTGCATCACGTATTACTATCTCAGAGCTGATGCTGCCCTCGCACACCAACTTTAGCGGTAAAATACACGGCGGCTATATATTAATGCTCATGGACCAGATAGCTTTCGCTTCGGCGTCCAAATTTTCTGGCAGCTATTGTGTCACGGCTTCGGTTGACACGGTCGATTTCCTTAACCCCATTGAGGTGGGCGAGCTTGTAACCATGAAGGCATCGGTAAACTACGTAGGCAACAGCTCAATGATAGTGGGTATAAGGGTAACATCTGAAAACATACAGACAGGCAAAGTAAAGCACTGCAACTCATCTTATTTTACCATGGTTGCCAAGGATAAAGACAATAATAACGTAACGGTACCCAGGCTGATACTGTCAAACCACGATGAAGTTCGCCGGTTTTACAACGCCCTGAAGCGCATCCACCTGAAAAAAGAGCGCAACGAGCACGAAGAAACATTTGATCACCGCACACCCGAAGCTTTAGACGGACTTAAGGATTACAATGTAAGGCTGGAGCTATAGCTTTCATAGTCAGCAATATACTTTTACACATATAATAATTTGTACAACCGATAAAAATTCTATATTTGTTATCAAAGTCTAAAATTACTATGATAACATTATGAAACACAACTACATTTTACGAACTTTATTTATTTTACTGGCATTTACCACACTTTCTTCATGCGGCAACGACGACAGTCCTGAAGAGTATGTTCCGGTAGGTGAAGACCCTACATCGCCGGTACAGCTGGACCTTAACGTAGTGCCTTACCCAAAACTTTCTGATTACAGGTTTTTTGAAGGTGAAATGAAAAACCTGCAGCCTGCTTATAAGGTTATTCCGTATGACCTTAACAGCTCGCTCTTTACCGATTATGCTAAAAAGAAAAGGTTCATCTGGATGCCCGAAGGTGTGAAAGCCACCTATAATACTGATGGCTCCATACTTGATTTCCCTACCGGCACAGTACTTATTAAAAATTTCTACTACAATAACGTCCAGCCGTCCAATACTACAAAAATTATTGAAACCAGGCTGATGATCAAGAAAGCTGACGGATGGATCTTTGCCAATTACATATGGAACGAGGAACAGACTGAAGCTACCTACACCACTGAAGGGAGTTTTGTAGATATAACATGGACAGAGGGGACCGCAACAAAAAGTACAACTTATGAGATACCATACGAAAATGACTGTTTTATCTGCCACAAAACAGCCTCAACAGCTATACCTATAGGCCCTAAGCCACAAAACCTGAACAAGGACTATGCTTATGCAGACGGCACTAAAAACCAGCTTTCGAAATGGATAGAAGAAG
>JAEWKB010000269.1 GCA_023386255.1 Bacteroidota bacterium | reverse complement strand
GGGTCCGCCATTTTCTTAGAATCCTATTTTATTTGCAGGGACCTGAAAGAAATATTCAAATAACGCCAATCCCCAGCTTATCAAAATAACAGCAATCAATCCGAGGTTTTCAAACCATTTAAGTTCTTTAAATTTTAAATGGCCATACCAGGCCAATGTCATAAATATATTTGAAAGTATAAGAAGGCCGATGGTATAAAAACCTTTCATAGTGCTATGTAAACGTGTTTAAGGTAATTAAAACTTAATTATTTTAAAAAATATAATGCCTGCACAATAATTAGAGCCGAATTATGTTATTTGTATATAATCTATATAAATATAATCTTTTTACTAAAGATAGTTGTTTTCAAAACTGTAAAATTGGAAATTGTATAATAAAATTGTTTTGATTAGGTTTTTCCTAAGGTTTAACATATCGATAATTTATTGTTAAGAAATGAAAAAAAGATTTTAATGGTTTTTTTTTATGTCTTAAAAATATAAATTTGCCAATCTTATTCAAAATAAAATTTAACAGATAAGAAAACTATTATCAAAATTCAGAAAAACTAAATTTAAAAAAATGGCAAACGCATCTATTCAGAAGGTTGAAAAAAAAGGTGATTCTAAAGGGTCTAACGTATTCGCGGGATTAGCTATTGTAATATGTATAATCGTTGGTTTCCTTGTATGGAAATTTATTATGGGTGACCCTTCTAACTTTGAAGGCGGAGATCCTGAAAACGGACACCCGATAAACGGTAATTACCTTGGAATGGTTTATAAAGGTGGTTATGTAGTACCGGTACTTATGGGCTTATTCCTAATGTCGGTTGTTTTCTCAATCGAGCGTCTGTTTGTAATCAACAAGGCGGCAGGTAAAGGTAATGTTGAAACTTTTGTAAGGAAAGTACAGAACCAGATTACTGCAGGTAACATAAACGAAGCTATTGCTGAGTGCGACAAGCAGCAGGGTACTGTGGCTAACGTTGTAAGGGCCGGCTTAATGAAATATGAAGAAGTGAAGAGGGAAGGCTTTGACAGCGAAAGGGCTGAAGCTGCCATCCAGCAGGAAATTGAAGAGGCTACCTCTCTTGAAATGCCAATGCTTGAAAAGAACCTTGTGGTTATCTCTACCCTTGTATCAATTGGTACGCTAATGGGTCTTCTTGGTACGGTAACAGGTATGATCAAGGCGTTCTCGGCTCTTGGTGCCGGTTCTACTCCGGATTCATCTCAGCTTGCAAACGGTATCTCTGAAGCACTTATCAACACTGCAACAGGTATTGCAACATCTACACTTGCGGTAATTGCTTACAACGCATTTACATCTAAAATTGACAAGCTTACTTACTCTATTGATGAGGCTGGTTTTGCCATCACTCAAACATACCGTCGTTTCAGGGCCCGTGCCAACAACAACGCATAATTAAGAGTAACAAGTTAAATATACACAGGTTAGGGAGTGCATAGTAATGCGTTCCCTGCCTAAAGCTAATAAAAATATAAATGGCTAAAGTAAAAGTATCAAGAAAGAGCACCAGGATAGACATGACCGCCATGTGCGACGTGGCATTCCTTTTGCTGTCATTCTTTATCATGACGGCTACTGCAAAGCAGCCCGAGCCAAAAGTTGTTGATACTCCTGCTTCTACAGTAATTGATAAGTTGCCTGAAGAAGGTGTGGCTACTATAACTGTAGGAGATAAAAGCGTTTTCTTTACAATTCCTGATCCGGAAATTAGAAGGAAAACCCTGGAGCGTATATCAGCAAAATACAATATGGCTTTCACTGAGCAGGAGTACGTAGCTTTCTCTAACATGCAGGGCTTTGGCGTTCCGCTAAACCAACTGAAGGGCTTGCTTAAGCTTAGTGCTGCAGAAAGAAACGCTGAAGGCTTGCAAAGGGGCATCCCTTTTGACTCTGTAAACAACCAGCTTAAAGACTGGGTGCTTGAGGCAAGGGAGGCTAACAAGCAGGTAACAGAAGCCAGGATAGCAGCCGGAAAGGAAATTCCTTTTAAAGACCTGGATATTGCCATTAAAGGCGATGCCAAGGAAGACTACACCACTGTAAAATGGGTTATAGACATCCTTCAGGAGCAAAAGAAGAACAGGTTCTTTTTAGTGACCGGTTTGCGCGATGAAAATTTTTAATGTTATAAAACAGATACTATAAAATGGCAGAATTAAATACCGGCGGCGGCGGTGATAAAGGCGGCAAAGTAAGAAGTAAGAAAATGAACCCGGGGGTTGACCTTACAGCGATGGTGGACCTTGCGTTCCTTTTGATTACCTTCTTCATGCTTACCACTACACTGTCTAAGCCACAATCAATGCCGTTGGCAATGCCGGACAAAGACATAACGGAGCCGAAACCTACTAATACCAAAATTCCTGAAGAAAGGATGATGACCATCCTGATAGGAAGCAACAACAGGATACTGTGGTATATGGGCCAGTTTGATACACCTAAAATACCACCTACCGAAGCTTCTTTTGGAAAAGATGGCATTAGGAAAGACCTACTTAAAAATGTTAAGTTAGGTAAAGCCTATGCGCAACAGGAAGGAAAGCCGGAGCAGGGGCTTGTAGTAAACATAAAAGCGAGTGACAAGGCTACTTATAAAAACCTTGTTGACATACTTGACGAAATGGCAATTACCGACCCGCAGCTTTATGCTATAGGTGATATAACCCCGGGAGAGATTGACTTGCTGAAGAAAACGGGATTATACTAATCCATTGACAACCAAAAATTATAACTATGTCAAAGTTAAATATATTTAAACCGGAATGGATTGATATGGTCTTTGAAGGCCGTAACAAAAAGTATGGCGCTTACCAGCTTCGTTCTGAAAATCCTAAAACTACGGTTAAAGCACTTATACTTGGCGCAGTACTTTTTTCATTTGTAGTGGCT
>JAEWKB010000074.1 GCA_023386255.1 Bacteroidota bacterium | reverse complement strand
AATTATGAGTGGCCTTATGATGAAGGCCGTACTGCCACACACGAAATTGGCCACTGCTTCGGCCTTAGGCATGTTGATGGAGATAATACATCATGCACGGTTAACGCTACCGATTCTTTTAAAGATTTTTGCCCTGATACACCGGCTATTGTAGAACTGCATTATGAATGTATTGCTGAAGACAGCTGCCCGAACGCCACAGGGACCGATATGATACAGAATTATATGGATTATACACCTGATGCCTGCATGAACATTTTTACGCTAAACCAAAAAGGCAGGGTTCAGGCAGTGCTTCAAAACTCTCCACGCAGGGCAACTTTGGTAAATTCTAACGTATGGATGCCCCTGGGAACAAAAGATTACAGCGTTGCATTGCAAAACACAAGCGTTTACCCTAACCCAGCTACCGATGTGCTTAACATAGCCACTGGTGCAGAGATGCCTGACAGCTATACTATAATGAACAGTCTTGGCCAGGTAGTTGCTGAAGGTAAAATAACTAATGATGCCAGCCTTGCCGTTAATACTTCTGCGTACAGTAATGGCGTTTATTTTATTAAAATAAACAAAGGCAGCCAGTTTAAAACATTAAAGTTTATTAAACAATAAGATCTGTTCGAGTTTAAAAACGAGAAAGCGGCCCTTAAAGTGCCGCTTTTTTTGTTTTCCAGATAAAACCATCAAGAATATAGTGGGTGAACTGCGGCACTACCAACAGCGGTACCAGCAAAAAGTGCCAGCTGGTAAATGCTTCGCCCCCGCCAAGGCTAAACTGCTCATTCCATACGGTGACCTCCCAAAGGTATTCTTCTGAAAAGGCAAGAAGTAACAGGATAGCAATATAAATTATAAACCCTTTATAGCTGTTAAGATACTGAACAATACCTGCCTGTTTCGGCCCCTGCCGGCGTATCTCTTTTAGGTAGATGAGGCCCATATAAGGAATGCCGTGAGATACTATATTAAGCATGGTAAAAACAAGGTCGTTATTAAAATAAATGATCCCAAAATACCACGACAAAGCCGTACCTGCCACTACTGCATTCTTTGGGATATTAAAATAACTATGCTTAAATGCCAGATATGCTACTTTAACGGCATAAGTAATAAGAATAGCTGCATAAAGCCAGCCGAGCGCCGAGAGTAGTGCATCATTCCTATAAGTAAAGAACTCATTTTCCATGAACCAGGTGTATTTTCGCGGCGGACTCATAAACCAGTACAGCATAGGATAAACAGTTGCCGCATATATTGCAGCATTATCCAGCAGTACCGACAGCTTGGTCTTTTTCTCCTTTCGGGAGTACAGCCGCATGAAACCATATTGCTGGCGTATAAAATGGAACACCGCCACATAGGCCAGCGTTACCCAAAACACTTTGCTGCCCAAGGCAAACAGCACAGCACCTATTATAAAACAAATTATAGGCAAAAAAATAAGCAGGCGCTTACTCTCTTTGAAAGCTTCCGGAACCAGATAGGTTTTAAAAAGTGTGGCATATACATGTGCTACATCTATAAACACTACAAAGAACAACCAGGTATAAAAGGAGTACTGCTCTTCAATCACCGTCAGCCAGTCCTGGCAAAGCAATACTATCGCCAGTATAACAAAAGGCGGAGATAGTATGAATATACTGTCGGTTTTTGCTTTATGTATCCATGGCTGTGTCATGCAGTACCTGTTTTACCACGTTTATTCCCTGATGGAACGCTTCCTCAAATATAGATATTCCTGAAAGGTCACTATGTGCAAAATATATTTTTCCTTCTATAGGCTGCCCGGCTTCACGTAGTGCCTCACCGGTTATAAATCCCGGTACAGGGCTAATCATGCCGTGCCCCAGGCGGTGTATCTGTATTTCTTCAGTAAGCGCTTCAATATCGGGGTGTGCAGTTTTAAGATCAGAAATAATAATTTGCCTCCAGTATTCCTGTGGCTTTTGGTACACTTCACGTCGCGCTTTCCTCAGGTCAGCTGTGCTTAAGCTGTAATAATATGTAATTACTTTCTTTTGCTGCAGTTGGCGTACTTGCTGGTGCTGGTCATAAATATAGCCCAGCCCTTTGCCCCCGTATATTACGTTATCCCAGCATAAGGGGTAACTATAAGCATCAGGAATATCTTTTAGCGTAAGGGTGGCAAGTATCCACGGCGCATAATTAAATGCTTTAGCCAGCTGCTTCCGCCCCGGCAGCAGGTATTGATTTACAAACTGTGGGGTGGCCATTATTACTTTATCAGCAATTATTTCTACCGACTCCTTCTTTACATCATCAAAAGCCATTACAACCGCTTTGCCATCACGCAAGGCTAACTTATAGGCAAGGCAATTTTTCATTGTTTTGCCTTCTGCATATTTTTTAAGATGGTGCGCCAGCCTGGCATTACCCCCCGGCCAGGTAAGGACATTATCTTTAGTATTTGTGCCATCATGTTTCCTCGCCGCAAAATAATGTATTCCTGCCCATGCCGAAACATAGTCTATACCCAATCCAAAGTCATCGCGGCAGCAGTAGTTGGCATATTCAAGCAATTCAGGAGCTGAAAACTTATTCTCTGTCAGCCATTGCTTCATAGTCACTTTGTCGAGATAATAATATTCCGCATCCGCAGATGAGGCTGAAATTGGTATATCGAAAAAGTACTTACCGTCTTTACCCTTTGCTTCCTTAAACTTCTCTATCATGCCGAAGAAACGCTCAAATTCTTCATCTGCTGCCGCACTGTTACCATATTTAGGCACCAGGCCCTCCTGCCATGTATTCCGAATGAACAATCGCTCCTGGGGCGAAAATGTAAGCTGCTCTTCATCAAATTCAGGATAACCCTGCACATCAAACCCTGTTATGATTTTTTCTTCATGAAGGAAATCCAGCAGCTGCTTATCATGAAAATTAGGAAGCGGAAGGTAATGCGCCCCTAGTGGAAATTTAGAATATTTATTTGTTCCGTTGGATGAATTGCCACCCAGGTGACCTTCAAGCTCCAGCAGCAGGAAATCATCTATCTCCTGTTTCCTGAACTGCCTTGCGGCGCTTAATCCTGTTATGCCTCCTCCAACAATAAGATAGGGAATTGTAATCGTGTGCACAGGTTTAGGGAAACTACCCGCCCACAGCCGGTGCCCCAGGATATGGTTGGTGCCCGTCATCCTGATGAGGAGCGACACCGCCTTTTCTTTGCATGCATTTAGTAGTGGCGCCAGTAATAGTGCCGCACCAATGCCTTTTATAAAGCTTCTGCGTGTACTTTTATAACCTTCCCCACTCTTCATCAAAATAGCGTACTAAAACCTGGTTATCAAGCCTGTTTACTTCAATATCCTTTGTCATCATGTCCTTTGGGAAATAGTTCAGCTTTGTAAAATTGTAATCGTAAAAGCGCAGCCCCTCAACCTTCCTGTTCACTGCTGTGAAATCGGCCGTAGGGTTTGCTGAAGCTATAGTAAAGCCCCATTCACCAAAGGAAGGCACATAAGCATGGTAAGCATCTGTTTTGGGGAGTATTTGGTGTAGTGTTTTATTAATGCACCAAAACGATTTTGGGGCAAAATAAGGTGATGTTGTTTGTACTACCACAATGGCATTGGGTGCCAAAATATTTTGCAGTGCCTTATAAAAACTTATGGAGTATAGCTTACCCAGGCTGTAGTTGGAAGGGTCGGGAAAGTCAATAACCACAACATCAAACTTTTCCGTGCATTCTTTTGCCCAAATGTATGCATCGCTGTTTATTACTTGAGCCTTAGCATTGGTAAGTGAATGATCGTTAAGATCTGAAAGGACTTTATTTGTTTTGAACAGCCTGGTCATACCTTCATCAAGGTCTACAAGGGTAACATGCTGCACATCTTTATATTTTAAAATTTCTCGCATGGCAAGCCCGTCACCACCACCTAAAACAAGCACGTTATCTACTTTTGGCGCCATGGCCATGGCAGGATGTACAAGCGCTTCGTGGTACCGGTATTCGTCCTGCGAACTGAACTGCAGGTTATTGTTAAGGTATAAGCGGTAATCGCTTTTGTTGTGTGTTAGTACTATACGCTGGTATTGGGTGCTCTGGGTATAGATGATGTTTTCTCCATACAATTTACCTTCGGAATAGGATAAGATATTTTCAGAAAAAATAAAAACCACAAGCAGCAGTACAAATGTGCCTATAGCCTTAAACTTTAGCAGCCCCGGCCTTTTTAGCTCATTACTAAGCATGAAGCACAGGAGGATGGCGATGCTTACATTGATCATCCCGAAGAAGAGCGATGTACGCATGATTCCCAGCTGCGGCACCAGCACCAGCGGAAAGAGTATAGATGCCAACAATGCACCGATGTAATCAAACGTAAAAACGTTGGATACCAGGTCGCGGTACTTTTCCCTGTTCGTGAGGTTGTTCATGAGGAGTGGGTTCTCCAGCCCTACAA
>JAEWKB010000031.1 GCA_023386255.1 Bacteroidota bacterium | reverse complement strand
TTCTTTTATATCAGGATATACATTTTTGCCGAGTAACGCATTTATCTGTGCCGGTATGGTGTTGCTGTGCCCTACAACTACCACGCTCTGTCCGTTGTTATCTTCGGCAACTTGTTTTAATGATAATGTGCGGGGGTCGTACCTTTTAAACTGGGTTGTTTTTACAGACCCTGGCCGCGGCATAGCTGAAACAAAAGCCGAAGTAAATGAAGCTGTTTGTATGGTACGCTTATATGGCGTTGTATAGTAGGTGCTAATGTCTTTATCTTCAAAATACGCACCCCATTTTTTCGCCCGTTCCTTTCCCGCTTCCGACAAATCCGGATCAGTGCTTCCGTCGGCTTTTTCGGCATGGCGTATAAGGTATATGGTAGTTGTTTTCTCCTGAGCTATGGCAGCTGTAGTTAGTACCATGGTGAGTATAAGCAGTAAATTTTTCATGATGTAAAGGTTTGGCTGTTTACCAATTAGTGTTGAAGATATGAAATTGTTACATTTGCTGTATGCAAAACTTCGATTCAAAGAACCCGCTTCACGGCATTACATTAAAGAAAATGCTTGAAGACCTTGTGGACTATTATGGTTTTGATACTCTTGGTGAACTCATCAGGATTAGGTGCTTTAATAATGATCCCGGCATAAAATCAAGCCTCACCTTTTTACGAAAAACCGATTGGGCCCGCAAAAAGGTTGAGGAACTATATATTAAGACATTGCCCAGGTTGAGACAATTAAAATAAAAAGCCTCCATGAAGGAGGCTTAATTACATGATTTTTAAATCTTATTCAGTTACTGTAAGGGTCTTTTCAATATAAATGTTATTGCCTGAATAAAACTGGAACAGGTAAGAACCAGCCTGTGTAGGCGTAAACTTATAGCTTTTTGTTACGCTTGTTGTCTGTGCGGTACAACTGCATCCGTCATAATTAACAACAGCGGCTACTTGTTTAGGGAAACCGGAGCTCACAGCAAAGTTATAAAATGTACCGCAGCTGTTGGTAACATTAAATTTAACGAAATAAGTTACTTCCTCATTAATAGTTGCGGTTGCAGGCCCTACAACTTCAGTGGCAGGTGCATAAACAGATGAAAAGCACACCTGTTCCCCGTCATCATTGCCAAGTTCGCAGCCTACTACAGTAGTTAAAGCCAGTATAAACACAAATAGCTTAAATTTTAAAAATTTCATAATATTGTTATTTTTCTTTAAGATGCGTGTAAAGATACAAGGTTGCGTTTAAATTACAACTTTAACTATGTATTTCTATACTAAGGCCTGTGTTATGGTTTTCACCGGGCTCAAGTGTTATAATTCCTTCTTTTTCGGTAATGTTGCCTGAAGCATTATGCAAATCCGAATATCCCTGCCAGGGTTCTATGCAGATAAATGGAGCTTTATCTTTAGTCCAGATACCAAGGTGCGGAAATTTTTCGAACGTTACCGTAAGCAGGGGATTTTCTCCCTCCAGTAATGTTACCGCCCCTGACTGAAGCTCTTTTAAAATCAGCGCATCATTTTTAAACAGGTCGTAATCAAGTGGCATTATACCATTATCAACAGGAAGCTGAATTGTTTTATCCGAAAGCAGGTCATTTTCAAGCTGTGTACTTACAAGCTGTTCCTGCTTTTCAAATTTAAGGCTGTAGCTGCTGAATTTATTGGGTAATGCAAAAGCGGGGTGAGCACCTATTGAAAAGGGCATGGAGGCATCACCTGTATTTGTAACTTTATATTCAATGGATAGAGTGTTTCCCTCCAGCTTGTAATGCAGTTCCAGCTCAAAGTCAAAAGGGTAGACCCGCTTCGTTTCATTGTTGGGAACCAACAGGAATACCGCACTATTTTCATTATGTTCTTTAACCGAAAAAACATTATCGCGCGCAAAACCATGCCGGGGCAATGCATGTACTTTTCCCTGATACAGGTAAGTGTTGTTTTTTAAAGTTCCAACAATAGGGAAAAGCACCGGCGAATGTTTCCCCCAATGCTCAGGGTCGCCTTCCCAAATATATTCTCTTTTACTGTCTTTTAAAGATACAAGTTCTGCGCCTTTTGGGTTAATTTTCGCGGTAAGTGTGCCGTTTGTAATTGTTACGTTCATATTTCATTATAGTATATCAAAACTCTTTACAGTACCGCCCCATGATGGTCGGCCCGGTGTTCTTCCGGCCGCTCCGCCAGTTCTTTTATTTTTTGCGATGCCGTCTGCCCAAATGTAAAGCTTTCATCGTAATATTTTTCCCCTTCAGTTAATATCGCAAAGTCTCCAATTTCAATACCAAGCCAGGTATAGCCATTCTCATCTATAGACAGGGAGTAAGTGTATCCAATATTGCTCACGTTCTCCTCTTTCCATGCCGGGACAAACAGGTTGTACTTCAGGCTTTTGTTTAGTTCAAATTCTATTACTGATAGTTTTGAATATCCGGGCCATTCAATTACAGTGGCAGGATGAATTTCATAGTCACCAAAGTCTTCCGGCAGATTATCCCACTGCCTTATATATTCAGGTTTTGTAAGCACTTCCCACACCCTTGATGGAGGAGCGTCAATCCTAATGTTGTTCTTTACAATTAATGTCTTAGTCATAGCAGTTTTTGTTCGTTTGTTTTATAGCAAGAAGCAGCCATCAGGCTGCTTCAGGTCATGCAAATTTGTTTGATTTTTTTCGTTTTTTAACAATTATTAAAGCAGTTACGGCAGCAGTAAGGGCTACGCCTGCTGCTACCTTTATCATCAGGTTGCGACGGTTGTATTTCCATTCGGCTGTCCAACCGCGTTCCTCTATTATGTTAGGTATGTGCCCTTTGGCAAGGTCTTCCACAATACCTTCAAAAACTCCGATGCGGTCTGCCATCACAAGGGGCAGCCAGCGCCCGTAGCTCGACTCGCTGTACTTAAATGCAAGCCTCCTTATAGCCCCGCTAAGTCCTGAAGGCGGGGTTGAGGTACCAAATAC
>JAEWKB010000022.1 GCA_023386255.1 Bacteroidota bacterium | reverse complement strand
GGTAAGGCCTGCGGTAGGATCCGGGATAAAAAAGTACATCCTGCGCACCCACCAGCTGCTCCAGGTCATTAAGGTAGTAGGCTGCTTCTTCCTTATCCTTAAAGATAAGCAGGAAGGGCAGCTCACTTTGTGTAAAAAGCGGATTGATAACGAACGACAGCGAAGAGCCTAACAGCCCTTTTACCTGTAGTTTGGCTTCACGCTGTTCAAGTGCCTGTACCAGTTGTTTAACTTTGGCCGACTGGCTGTATTTATCTGCTATTTCGGGCTTCACTGTTGTGGGGTAAGAGGTTTAAATGTCCTGTTTCGTTTCATTGCAGGATCTAACCGAATAGGTTTATTGCCTGCATCAGGCTGTACCTGCCTGTCAGGATTAGCCATACGTGCCGTATCAAGAGCCTTTAGCATCTCGTCTTCTCCAATTTCTTTCGGAATTTCGCTCAGGCGGATTATCTCATCCAGCTGTACCTGCACCGCTGCTGTTTCATGGGTTATTTCCCCTATATATTGCAGTACTTTCTTGTCCTGTACCACCTCAAGGTTCAGGAACGTATATAATTGCTTTATCTTAGTTACAAGTACACCCAGGCGGCTGCGTACCTGCGGCTTGTTGAACATTGCCGGGATGTTGTTCTTCAGCTGGTCGGCTTTGTTAACCAGGTTCTTCGTTTTTTGTTTGTAAGCCGCAATGCCACCGGTAGGCTTTTGCATCAGCTCGGCTTTAAATTGTTGCCACTCGTTCCAGGTGCTTATCCGCTGCTGCACTTTTGCCGAAGCCGGCGGTACATCAAACTTCCAGTTGCTGCTTATGATCTTTAATATAGAATCATTCATTTTTGACGCTTTTATCGTTTCTGCCCGGCGCTGTTTGTCTTCATCTTCACAAGACAGTAACGCAACCGATACAAAAAGCGCCAGTACAATATTGAGGTATTTCATTTTTCTTTTTTTGAAGAAAACAAATTTACGAATGTTGTGGTAATTGTGTGGTGTGTAAAACGCTTTAATATAAGCTTTATATTAATAATAAAAGGCTGCCTTTCGGCAGCCTCTTCAATAAAAGTGGGTTGAATTAGTTTTTGATTAATTTTTGTGTCAGGACATTTCCGCCTACTGTAGTTATATTTACAGCATATATGCCTTTGCTGTAACTCCTGATATCAACATCATAAGCAGTGTCTTTGCCTGACAGATCACGGCTGAACATCACTTTTCCGTCTAATGAAGTAATAGTTACACTTGTAATAGCTTCATCTGACGAAATGGTAACTTTATCGGTTGCAGGGTTGGGAGAAAGAACAAGATTGTCGATTGTTTCTTTTAAAGAAGGTTCTTTTGTGTTTTCCGAATAGGCTTTTCGATCTATTGATCCTCCACCTTCACAATTTTCAATCTTTGCCCAAAGCTTCGCTCCTGCTGTAACATGCGTATCAGGTTTATACACAATAAAATCCCTTGCTTTCATTGTAATGTCTGTTCCCGATGCCAAATTGTAAGCTATTTGCGCAGTAATGTCGCTCTTTTGATAGTATGTGAATATAACGTTAGGCTCAGAAGCAAGAGTTAGCGACTCACATGGCTGATCATGCCAGTGTACCCATTGAGGTAAACCGACATTAGTGTTTCGGCTGATGTTCAGGGATTCATTTGTGTATCCGGGATTGCTATAATTATCAGGATTATTAATTACTGAAAACTTATTAGTTCCTATTGAAGGTATATATATTTTACCGTCAATCGCTAAGCGCAGTGAATTTCTGCTCAAAAAACCTACGCTTGAACTTACTTGGGATGTTTGAGCTGTTAAGAAATTGTATTTATGAAGACTGGAAGTATTCCCAGATATATAAAAATAAAGAAAATTGCTATTGGGAGAAAATTCCATTTCTTTTGGCCTTATAATATTGTCATTAAGGGCAGGCGTAATATTAATATTCATATTTGTAATAGCACCAGTTAAGGTATTAAAGTTCCCTGCTATGTAACATACGCGGCTTGTTCCACTAAAATCTACTGTAGTAACAATTCTCGTTCCGTCTGGTGACACTTTTATGTATTCAGAAGCATAATTTTCTATAGGTATTAAATAGTTATTTATAGGTGTCAAAGAAATTCCACTGGCAGTTACACTATAAGAATATATATAGTTTTTTATTTGTGTAACTAACCAGTAATTAATTCCATCACTATTAAACGTAGAAGTAATTTTCTCAGATTTTGGCTGACCTGCGTAATTATAATTTAGATCAATATTTGCCCCGAAATGATCTTTTAAAACTATATTTTTACTAATTACTTTTCCTAATCCAGCATTAAAACTTAAATCTACAATTGAATAATGTAACCCTTGCGATAATCCACTGTGGCCATCTCTTGTTACTATATAAAACTGATTACTATTACCTGGCCGGGGAATTATAACTACATTTTGTGCGCTTGATTCATGGCCATACAGGCCTGTGCCGCTATCCATTATCTGGTGGTTGTAAGAGTAAACCTCTTCTCCATTTGTGTAAAATAGTAAATTGCCATTCTTGTCAGATACAGTTGCCGATCCTTCAAGAATTTGATTATTAAAAAATGTACTACTTGTAGGCATATCAGTAAGCTCTACAGGACTCCCAGTGCTGAAATTTAAACCTGCTCGGTCTCCAAAATACCAATTAGCATTTTGTAAATCCTGTCCATAGCAGCATAGGCCGGTAAGCCAAACTGCTATAATTAAATATACGTTCTTCATAATTTCCTAATTTAAGTTAAACGTATATTATTGTTTGTTTGCTAATGTTTTAACCGCTGCTTTTAGTTCATCAATTTCTTTTTGCTGCTGCTCCAGTTTTTTGTTTTGCTCAGTAATTTGTTTGTCTTGTGCAATCGCATAAAGTGTAAGCTCCTCAATTTTTTCCTGCTGTATGCGCGCCATATCGCCAAGCTCTATGCCTTCTTTCTTAACCTGTTTGGCTGAAGGTACATTTGGTAAATGGCCGTTTTCAGCTATATATTTCTCAACTTCGGCAAGCGGACGTAGTTTATAATCATAAGCAAACACGTAATCAGCCCATCCGGATTGCAGATTTACACGAACTTCTTCCGTAAGTATACCACCTTTCACAAATAAAGAATAAGCAGATACATTTACACCCCACGCTGTAGTTGGAAAGGTATTTATGCCACCTATGCCTACTTTAGCTGCTGAAAAATCACCATAGATTATAGGCGTTGATGTGTCGGAGTTTGATATAACTAATTTATTACTTCCGGTTTCATTTTTACCTGCTCCATTTCCTATAAAAACATTGCTGTGACCCGTAGCATTAAATCCTGAAAAGAATCCGAGGTATGTATTACCATAGCCTGTAACGTTTGTATAACCCGAGCCATGTCCGATAAAAGTATTAGCGTTCGCATTTGTAGTAACGCCTGTCTGGTATCCAAGCATAACGTTAAAAGAACCGGTCGTATTATTGTATCCTGACATAAGGCCTATAAAATTATTTCCTTCTCCTTCAGTGTTACTATAACCTGCACTGGATCCAATAAATACGTTACCTTCACCCGTTGTGTTTGATAAACCCGCATGAGAGCCGAAAAAAGCACTATTGTTAGCAGTATTGTTAAATCCTGAATTATAACCCATAATGGTGTTATTACTGGCAGAACCATTACTGTTTCCCGAACTTGCACCAACAAATGAATTCCCTGAGCCTGTACTGTTATTTCCTCCTGACTGAGATCCTAGAAAAGTATTGAAATTACCCGTATTATTGCCAAACCCGGAATTCCAGCCAGTAAAAGTATTATCGTGTCCGGCCAAATTTGATAATCCTGAGTCATGGCCTATGAAGGTATTATTGTCACCGTGGATATCTTTTGTTGTTGTATTAAATCCGGAACGGTAGCCTAGAAAAGTTGCTCCTCTTGTACTGGAGGTAGTATTATTAATTGCACCATTCTGTAAGCCGTAGCCAGTTTCTAATACACTCTCAACAGCGCTTGTGGTTTGCGCATTGGCATAAAAAGCTCCTGACAGCAGCATGGCCGCCATCCAAATTTGTTTTGTTTTCATAGTAATTGGAATTAATTGGTTTGCACCAATATTAACAATATTTTTGTACGATAAAGCTGTAGATGTTGTTAAATTTATGTTAATATTGTTAATTTATTATTTTATGTATCATATAATTATATTAATTAATAACTTAATTCTCATATCAATTTTATAAATGAAAATATCTAATAAATATCTTTTCTTATTTCTTTCAGTTTTTAGTATATTAACTGTTACTGCTATAAGTGGGCTTCAAAATTCTGTGAACCAGGTTCAGGAAAAACAAATCCTTAATACACTCCTTGACAACTGGCATGCCGCTGCAGCAAAAGCCGACCACAACGGCTACTTCGGGAAAATTGCTGATGATGGCCACTATATAGGTACTGATGCTACAGAGAACTGGGATAAAATAGCATTTGCGGCGTTCTCTAAGCCATACTTTGACAGAGGGAAGGCATGGGACTTTAAAGCTGTGGAGCGTAACATTTACTTCAGTAAAGACGGTAAGGTGGCATGGTTTGATGAGCTGCTTGATACCTGGATGAAAGGCTGCCGCGGATCGGGAGTGCTGGAAAAGCAAGGGAAGGAGTGGAAGATAAAACACTATGTATTATCTATGACTGTGCCCAATGATGTTACTGATAAGGTAATTCCGCTAAAGGCGCAATATGAAGATGACATCTTTAAAAACAAAAAAGCCACAGATAAAAACTAACTGCGGCTTTTTGTTTATTTTCAGAAAATTACACTAAAGGTATCCTAACTTTTCGCGTACCCTTTTCAGGACACCATTGGCTATAGCTGATGCTTTTTCTGATCCTACTTTAAGGGCTGCGTCAACTTCGGATAGATTGGCCATGTAGTAATTATACTTCTCCCTTACTTCACTAAACTTTTCCACAATAAGCTCAAAAAGCGCCTGCTTGGCATGGCCGTAGCCATAATTCCCACCCAGGTAGTTTTGCCGCATCTGTTCTGTTTGCTCAGGTGTGGCAAGCAATTTATAGATAGCAAATACATTATCGGTATCCGGATTTTTCGGTTCTTCAAGCGGGGTGCTGTCGGTCTGTATGCTCATCACCTGTTTCCTCAGCGCTTTGTCATCCAAAAATATATTAATAGTATTGTTCCTCGATTTACTCATTTTCTCGCCGTCAATAC
>JAEWKB010000319.1 GCA_023386255.1 Bacteroidota bacterium | reverse complement strand
GCAGAAGGGTTACTGTTGTAATATTTGGCAATAGTGTTCGATAAAGCATCACCAAGTTCGGTAAGCTTATATTTGCCTTCAATAGACGCTTTTGCAATCGTAGATTTTAAGGTAATGGAATTCTTCTCCGGAGTAGAAACCGCAACTATATTTATCGAATCCAGTGCAAACTGCTCTTCGGAATTGGCAAACATAAAGTGGTGCAGGCTCACGGTTCCGTTCAGGTTATCCGGGTCGCTGTTAGCAATATCAGCATCTACATTACCGCGAAGCTTCAAAGGCCCCGCATGCAGGTTCAGTTTATCAAGGTCGGCAATATCAACATTCAGCCTGATCTTTCCATTCGGGTACTTGCCCCTGAAACCACCATCGGCCACGAGGTCAAAATCAATATTAGGGTCGTCCATGTCGGCAACCACATTAAAGCGGCCGTTGTTTATGGTTCCGTCCATGGTAAGGTCCCGATAGGTGTAGCTGTTGTATTCAGCCTTTACCACACGGCCTTTTAGTCTGGCAGAAGCCGTTTGAGGATCTAAACCTGTACCTTTTACTTTTGCACGTAATGTAACCCTGCCTATAGAGTCGTTATTGATGAGCCTTCCCACATTAAAATTGGCAATATCAACATCGGCGTCATAACGTTCGCGGCCTTTCCGGCGTTGGTCAAACAAAGCTTTTACCTTAGCGTTGCCAAAGCTGCTCACAAGGTTTACATTAGTGTTGAAATTATTGAGCCTGCCTTTAAAAGTAGCTTTGGCAGACAAGTTTGCCGGCAATTGTATGTTTGCCGGAATAGTCCCCGCAGGTACAAACTGTTTAATATCTTTTGAAGTGGTTCGTAAGTCGCGTACATTCATGTCGAAATAAGCATTTTGTGCATCAGGCAGGCCGATAATCCTTCCGCTGGCGGCAAGGGTAGTGCTGCCTATGCCGCTCACTTCAAGATTATCTATTCGCAGGTCTTTAACCTTACCTTCCACACTGCTGTTTATTTCAAGTACCGCGTTCGGGTTACTTTTAAAAGGATTAGTGTTTGCCAGTCCCGGCACAAAAAGCAGTACATCTTTAAAGCCTACACGGCTGCCCTCTATATTGGCATCTACGCCCATTTCGCCTATGTTCTTGTTAAGCGATTCAAGGGAAGGGTAGGTAACCACTATCCGGTCTTTTAAAAGCGTTTGCGGCGTTTCCAGGTACAGGTTGCGCAGTTCAGCGCCTTTAGGGCCATAGGCCATTTCTGTATGGAATTCCCTTATGTCGAGCCCGCTCTTATCTTTAACGGTCAGCTGCCTTATATCACCTGAAATAGCATTAGGCGCGTATGAGAAATTTTTGGCCTCAAGATTAAAGTTGGTAATGTCAAGGTGTTTATAATCTATCCCCCGTGCTACAGGGGTTGAATTCTGGTCGTCAAACTTAAAGGCTACATTCTTAATATCGGCGTTGGCTAGTTTTATTTTCCACTGTGCCTGTGCCACCGCCTGCGTTTTTTCAGGAAGCGCCTGCTGTACCTGTTTTTCAAATTTGCTGAATGCCAGCTGGCCCTTCAATCCGTTAAGCTCAATTTTTTCAAGGTCTATAAGCTGCCCTTTAAGGTCTATGGTGTTTACTTCAACCAGCAGTTTGTTCAGCCGTATGCCGGTATCAAGGTGTGAGCCTTCATTATCATAACCTACATCAATATTAGTAACGTCAATCTCACCAAGCTTCAGTTTCAGGTCGGGCTTTTTAGATGCTTCTTCGGCTATTTTTTGCGTGCCCTGTGCCAATTCAGCCACCAGTCCCTGCTTAAGCCTTACCTTAAGCCCGTCAAGTTTTACTTTAGGCACTTCAAAGTCCAGCTTGTCAAGGTCAAACTTCTTTATGCGTGTGTCAAAATGCCCAATGTTCGCACTCAGGTTGTTTTTGGTAATTTCATCATTAAAGGTAACCCTAATCCTGTCGAGGTTTATCTTGTCCATTGAGAATTTCATGGGTGCCGAAGTAGTATCTTTCGGTTTACCCGATGCAAAAGCATCAATGATATAATCGAAGTTAAAAACGGAATCTTTGTTACGCTTTACATTGGCTACAATACCCTGCAGGTCTATAGAATTGATTTCAACTTCATTGCTCAGCAATTTCATCAGGCTTATGTCCACTGCAAGCTTATCTCCGGCAAGTAGTGTATCGCCCTGCTGGCTTTCAAAATAAACGCCTTCCAGGATTACTTTTTTGGGTAAGCCAATTTCAAGACGGCCTATTTGCACTTCAGTACCAATTTTGCCCTCCAGATAAGCTACGGCCTCATCTTTTACAATATTTTGGAAATAAGGAATCTGCAGCAGCAGCACAATTAACAGGAACAGTCCTATAACAGAGCCTACTATCCAGAGTAGTATCTTTAAGCTTTTGCGCAGGTATTTCTTAGCCTTTGTGTTCATTTGTCCACTAAAAATAGGACAAATAATATAAGATTGTTTTAAAGTTTTGCTAAAGTTAAATTTGTAAAGCTAATCTTATAGATATACGCTCTACTTAACAAACCGTTTCAGCTGCAGGGTAAAGTTCTTTGCCAATTTCTCATAAGCCCCGGCAATGCGGTAACCGGTGTCGCCTGATTTTTCAGTGGGCTCAAGGCCAATCGAGCGGTCATACTCAACCTTCAGGAGCACATTGGCAGGATTGGCTGTTTCATAAACAGTAAGTACCGCACTAATTTTGGCTTCTTCTTTCCCTACGCCAAAACTGTAACCAGGATACAGCCATGTTGTTTTTACTGATATGGTATAAGGAGTGGTTGCATTTTTGGCTGCTGTAACCTTGCCTTTCATACGTTCATTAAAATAGGCAATAAACTTAGGCTCATAAAGTGTTTCCCTGTCGCCAAACCATTTGTTTTTAAATTCTTCAGCTTTATCGGTTCCGCGCCTGTCAATTTTATCTTTAAAGAATGCCTCTTCCGATTCATAATCATATACCTTCATGCCGCTGTAATCAAACACAACATTATAGCTGCTTATGCCCGTCAGGTTTTTAAAGCTGCCCTCCAGTACTTTTTCCTGTGCAGAAGCTGTTAGTGCAAAAAACATCATGAGGGAGTATATTTTTTTCATAGAGCAATAATAATCAATTATTTAAAGCAAAGAGAGCAAATCTTCGACTTCATGAACTTCTCCGGGCTCTAAATTCCCTAACCTGATGTTACCAACACGCACCCGTACAAGCCGTAGCGTAGGGAAACCCACTGCCGCCGTCATTTTGCGTACCTGCCTGAACTTTCCTTCGGTAATGGTAACCGAAATCCACGAGGTAGGGCCATGGCGTTCGTCGCGGATTTTCTTTCCGCGTTCAGGAAAATCGGGTACATCGTGTAAAATAAAAGCGTTACAGGGCAGGGTAGTGTATCGTGTTCCTTTAAAACCGATCTCAACACCGTTCCTCAGTTTTTCAATAGCATCATCGCCAATTAGCCCGTCTACCTGTACGTAGTACTCTTTTTCCATTTTTCGTCCGCGGACGATCTCGCTCATCATGCCATCGGTGGTAAGGAGCAGCAGGCCTTCTGAGTCTTCATCCAGCCTGCCTATGGCCATAGTACCATCAAGAAAAGGATACAGCTCACCCAACAGTTTTTTGTTGCGCTTAAGGTTATAAACAAACTGGCTCAGGTAGCCGTACGGCTTATAAATGATATAGTGGTGATGAGTTACTGCAGTCACAATTATTTGAATGGGAAATTAGGAAAGCTTCCCGCCATACGCTTGTAGTAATATTTGGCAAGCTTTTTTTCATCTGCAGAGAGCGATTTATCCCGTAAGCCACTCCTCATTTCCTGAAGTATGTTCCTAACCTCGTTTTCATCTTCCGCCAGTATATCAATTTCTTTTTTGGCCGCCGCAACCCATTTCTTCAGCAATACGGTATCTCCCTGAGTAAGTACGGAGTAGAAATCTTTCTTGTTGCTTTTTTCATACTCAAAAGCAAAATTGGAATAAGCTTCAGAAACTGCCCCGTCAACCCTGTCGCCAAACCAGATAAAATTTTCAAGCTCTTTTTTCCTGTTTTCAGGTTTTGAAGTTTTAATTCTTTCTATAACTTTATACACATTATCCTCTGTATCACTCATACCGGTAGCGGAATCATGTATTATTGTATCAGGCACATTAGCTTCGGTAGTTGCTTGTGTATCGGTAACAGCAGGTGTTTCGTTCTCTTTTTTACAGGATATAACCAACAGGGAAATACACAGCAGGCGGATAAGCTTTATCATTTTTTAAAAATTTTAATACAAAAATACTATAATTTACAAGTGTTTTATAAGTAAATACGAATAGCGATGAGCAAAAATTTATATGAAGTTAAAGCTTCTATACAGGTTTTAAAACCCGTACATGAAGTATTTGAGGCGGTTGCCGACCCTGCACAGATAACTAACTACTGGATTAGCAAAAGCTCGGGCAGGATGGAGGAGAATGCAAAATTGTTGTGGGGTTTCCCTGAGTTTGATGGTGAGTTTCCTGTACAGATTGGTAAGGTCATAAAAGATGAACTGCTAACTTTTTACTGGGAGGCTGAAGGAGGAGGTAAACATGTAGTTGAGATTACCTTCCGGAAGTATAAAGATACCGCTACAGTTGTTTACGTGACTGAAAAGCCAAGTGATGGTGCAGACCCCGGAACCGACTGGCTAACCGGCAATACCGAAGGCTGGGCCAACTTCCTGGCGTGCCTGAAAGCATGGGCCGAATACGGGGTCAATTTGCGCAAAGGCGCGTTTGACTACAGGTTTGAAAATATGTAAAACTGTCTCAGGCGTTCCATTTCGATCGTAGCGTAGCGAAGCAGAGAAATCTAAGTTGTATAATGAGATTTCTCCTTTGTCGAAATGGAACATCAGGCTGTTATCTTCCAACCAAACTTTCTGATTACTGCTTTACAATACGGATTACCCTGCTGTCGCTGCCACTGCTAAGGCTCAGGAAATAGATGCCCGAAGCATTACTGCCCAGGTCGATTTTATTATCTGCAACTGAAAAAGCTATTTGCTGCCCTACACTGTTATGCAGCGTATAATTGTAGGTTGTCGCATCAGGATTTTCTATAAAGATAACACCTGTGGTAACTGTGGGGTAAACCATAACTTTATTAATAGCATAATCTTCTTCTGCCAATAGTCCCCATGTGTCCTGCGCCTGCGGCCCATTCCATATTAAGGTGGCAAGGTAAGGGTTATCTATAAATGGGTTACGGTTGCCCTGTATCCCTTGTAATATAGTATTCCTGTTCATTTCGTACTGGCTCACGGGATCTTCCTGGTTCCATTCCAGGAATATGTTGGGCATGTCGCCCAGCGGGCTGTAAGATGTACTGCCCGAGCCTACATCAACCGCTTCACACTGCGACTGGTATCGTATATACATGTACATCATCATGCGTGCTACGTCACCTTTCCATTCATCTCCCGGATACCAAAGCCCTCCTGTAATAGTAGTTGCCGTACCAGATCCGTCAGCAAAAGGCTTGTTGCTCCTGCTGCCGTTCATCTGGCTGTCAATGGCGCGCAGGTGGTGCGCATCACTGCCTGCCCCTTCAGTTTCAAGATCTGGCTCCCCGAGCGACTGTGCAAAGGTATGCTCCCTTACCCAAAATCCTGTACAACCCGAAACATGGCAGCTAAGGTCTTTATCCCGGGTGCGGTCATTGCTTCCTATGGCATCGGCATCATTGTAACCATAAATCAACAGCACATTTTCCGGTTTCGCC
>JAEWKB010000313.1 GCA_023386255.1 Bacteroidota bacterium | reverse complement strand
ATACTGAAGCTATTGACATCCTGAAGAATAGCAAGCCGAACAAGAATAAAAAATTCAATTATATTATAGAAGAATGGGGTGCCGACCTGCAAAGCGAGCACGAGCGCTACCTGGTGGAAAAGCACTTTAAGTCTCCCGTAATATTATTTGATTACCCCGCAAAAATTAAGGCTTTCTATATGAGGCTGAATGATGACAACAAGACTGTTCGTGCCATGGACATCCTGTTCCCCGGCATTGGTGAAATTGTGGGTGGCTCGCAAAGGGAGGAGCGCCTTGATGTGCTTCAGCAGAAAATAGCCGACCTGGGCATTGACGAAAAAGAACTTTGGTGGTACCTTGATACCCGCCGTTTTGGTACGGCTGTACATAGCGGTTTCGGGCTTGGTTTCGAAAGGCTGGTGCTGTTTGTAACCGGTATGGGCAACATTCGTGATGTGATACCTTTCCCAAGGACACCACAGAACGCAGAGTTTTAATCTGATATAACATTAAGAGCATCACATCTAATCGTGATGCTTTTTTTATTAGCTTTATGTATGAATTTATCCGGCAGGAATCCCAACCACAACTCTTTATTAGAAAAGGTTAAGCCACAATATGTAGCTTTACTGGCACCATTTATAATTGTCTGGTTCCTCTATAATGTTGGCAGCGCGTCAAACCTTTTTAAGCAAAATGATATTAGGTTAAAAAATAATATTGAACAAGAATATAATGATATTGTAACAGAAAAAGGGCTGGATAGCAGCAATAGAAATACTCCTTACCTAAAATTAAGCCGAACAAAGCTATATAATGAAGATAAAATTATTTGGAGTAAAATTGATGTTGGCGACACCCTTGTAAAAAAGAGCGGCACATCAATATTAAAAATAAAAAAGAAAGATACAACTGTATTTGCTGATTATAATGTTGTCCATAAATACTGGTACAGTATATATAGGAGTGAGTAAATAAATTAATAGCCTCCTGATCATGCTGTTATAATTTTATCTAAAACCTTTCGTCTGTAACACCTGTTTTTTGTATTTTTATGCTTACAAAACGAGCACGAAAAGGATTATGCTGAAGCAGAATTTACAATTAAAGTTATCACAGAAATTATCTCCGCAGCAAATACAGCTGATGAAGCTGATACAGCTGCCTACACAGGCTTTTGAACAACGCCTGAAAGAGGAAATGGTGGAAAACCCCGCCCTTGAAACCGGCAAGGAAGATGAGTATGAAAACGCTGACGAATATAGCAGCGATGATAACTACGATGAGTATGATGAGTATGAAGGGGAGCGTATAGATGCTGACGAAATAAACATTGACGAATACCTGAGTGATGACGAAACGCCGGGCTACAAGCTACAGGCCAACAACTACAGCGATGACGATGATGACCGCACTATGCCGTTTGCCGCTACTGTAAGTTTTCACCAGAGCCTGATAGACCAGCTGAACACATTTATACTGGCTGATAATGAACGTGAGATTGCCGAGTTTCTTGTGGGCAGTATTGACGATATGGGTTACATTCGCCGCAGCATCCCTGATATAGTAGATGATATGGCCTTTACGCAAGGCATATATACCGATGAGGCTACTGTAGAGCGAATACTGCACGTCATCCACCAGCTGGAACCGGCCGGCGTGGGTGCACGCGACCTCCAGGAGTGCTTATTACTTCAGTTAAAACATAAAACGCCTACAGCTTCTATAGAACTTGCTATTGATATACTGGAGCACCAGTTTGATGCTTTCACTAAAAAACACTACGACAAACTGCTGCAGCGTTACGACATATCGCAGGACCAGCTGCGCAAAGCTATTGACGAGATTGAAAGGCTGAATCCTAAACCGGGTGGCGCCTACGAAAGCAGTAACAAGACCGTGGAGCATGTGGTACCCGATTTTACTATTAAGATTGTAGATGGTGAGCTGGAACTTTCACTTAACGGACGTAACGCACCTGAACTGCATGTAAGCAAGGACTATCAGGAAATGCTGCAAAGTTATAAGGCAAGCCGTGATAAATCTACCCAGCAGAAAGATGCAGTGCAATTTATAAAGCAGAAGCTGGACAGTGCCAAATGGTTTATTGATGCTATACGCCAGCGCCAGGAAACACTTTATGTTACCATGAATGCCATAATGCATTACCAGCAGGAATATTTCCTTGACGGTGATGAAGCCAAGCTGAAGCCAATGATCCTGAAGGACATTGCTGATATGATAGGGCTTGATATTTCAACCGTAAGCCGCGTAGCCAACAGTAAATATGTAGAAACGCCGTATGGCACCAAGCTGATAAAAGAGTTCTTTAGTGAAGCGATGAAGAACGACCAGGGCGAAGATGTTTCGACTATTGAGATAAAGAAGATACTGCAGAACGTGATTGAGGAGGAAGACAAGCGCAAGCCGCTGCCCGATGATAAGCTTGCTGAGATATTGAAGGACAAAGGCTACCCTATTGCACGGCGTACCATTGCCAAATACCGTGAACAGCTTGATATTCCCGTGGCCCGTATGCGGAAGAAGATATAGCAATGCAAAAATTTCTTGCTGCCTTTACCTACATCTTTAATCCGCTGCTTATACCAGCCTATGCAACGCTGTTTTATTTCCTGGTTACCCGGAATTTTTTTTACCGGCACGAAATCTACCTGGTTTTTATACAGGTGCTGATACTCACGCTGCTGCTTCCCATCTCCATCTTCTACCTGCTGAAGTCGCTCGGCCTCATCAAAACCAAAATGCTTATGGATAAAAAAGAACGAAGGCTGCCCCTGGCGTTCTACTGCATATTGCTGCTCATTTTGGTAAAGTACAGCCTGTCAATTTTCGTAATACCGGAACTGTATTATTATTTTCTGGGAAACTTAATCAGTGCCGCAGTGGCATTGCTGCTTATACTTTTTAACCATAGGTCGAGCCTGCATGTGCTTGGGTCAGCATCGCTTACCATGTTTATAATAAGTATATCGGCTTATTATCATATTCAATTTCTCAGCCTTATTGCTTTCTTTGTACTTTGTACGGGCATGGTGGCATCGGCAAGGCTGCAGGCAAAAGCACATACATTAGCCGAAGTTACACTTGGTGCACTGTTGGGTATCTTGCCGCAGGTAGGTTTGTGGTTCGTGTGGCTGGTGCCGTCGTTATAGTATATAAAACATCAGCCCGAGGTTGACTGAGTTAAGCTTGACTTTCTCCCCCGAAGGTAAAACCGCTGATTTATAAATTGGGTTCAGGCCGTAGTAGGCATAAAGGTTCCAGGTATTCCACCCTACCGATAGGTACGTACCGTACACAAACCGGTTTAAGTCCTCATTTCCTTTAATTTTACTATCTGCAGGTGCGCCTTCGTATTGTGCCTTGTCAGCAAATAAGTAACTTAACTTAAAGCCTAAGTAAACGCGCCAGAATTTATGGCTTATAGAGTCTGAATTCCTCCAGCGGAACTCAATAGGAAGTTCGGCGTAATGCAGCACCAGCTTGTTCTTATCAAAAGAATTTTCGGGTACAATTTCATAGGTGTTCCCGGTACTCCACTCACTTACCTTAAGGTTATACTTTATATTATTATAAGAATATCCCAATCCTGCCGCTATGGAATAGGTTCGCGCTTTGTTGATAGGCATATCGCGTAAAACACCAAGTGTAAGATTGGTAGAAAAAGAGTTTTGTGAAAATCCTGACGGCTTGCCCTGCAGCAAATTATAAGCTATCGAAGCATATATCTGGTCTTCCCTATATAGTGGGTCGGCCACGGGGGCCAAGCTGTCTGTAGGTACAACAACATCATCAGGCACCACCTGTGCAAATATGGGTAGTGCAATTAAAGTAAAAAGTAAACTATACAGGAGCCGCATGTGCTTTATTTCTTGTAGTACAAAGATGCAAAAGTTTCGGTTATTATTTTACCGTGAAGCAAATTACTTCCCGCCTTCCTTCTTCTCCAGGCTCAGAAGGTAATAATATGGGTGCAGCACCCTTACATGCTTAAACACCACATTAACCATACCCAACAGCGGCACGCTTAGTATCATGCCTATAACGCCCCATACCAAACTGCCTGCAACCACTCCCAAAATAATAAAGAGCGGGTCCAGGTTTACATTATCACCAACAACATAAGGTTCAAAAAAGTAGGTCTCAACCAGCTGTACTATAAAGAAAGTTGCTACTATACCTATCAGTGCCGTAGTATCGCCTTCACTTACGTAACCAAGGCCAATGGCAATAGCAAAACCAATGATGTTTCCAATGTAAGGAATTATGGTAAGAAGTGCTGCCAGCAGGCTGATTACAATAAAATTGCTCACGCCCGTAATACCCATACCTATGGCATACAGCACCGCCAGGAATATCATGAGCAGGAACTTACCATACAGGTAACCTGAAGTAATTTTAACCGATTCAGCCATTGCTTTATTCACCTCATCGCGCTTATCTATAGGGAACAGCTTCAGCAAAAACTTCCTGAACTTGCTGCGGTAATTGAGCAGGAAGAAAACATACACAAGTGTGAGGAGGTAATCGCCGGCAAAAGAGTAGAGCCCGCTCAGCGCACTCATAGCCTGCTTGCCCATGCTGCCGCCTGAGCCGGACATTTGCTTTTTTATATCTTCTTTTTTGAGGGAGGTTTTTTCGTAAACATATGCCTCCAGTTTTTCTACCTGCGGCATTATTTTTTGTTGGGCCTTGTCCCAATCTTCAACCAGCGACTGCACCTGCAAGCCTATGAGTGCAATAAAGCCCATACTGATAAGGAAAAGGAAGATTGTGTTTAGCAGTGATGCGGTAACCCGTTTCATCTTCCGCTCCATTTTGTTGCAGATGGGGAGCATGAGCAGTGCCAGCACTACCGCGGTAGCAAACGGGGCAAGGAAAGGTTTAGCTTTTACAAGGCATTCGAATAAGAAGTAGATACCCACTGTAAAAGCGGCGCCATATAGTACAATTTGTTTGCCTGATGCCATAAATGAGAGGTGTTTTCTTAAAGTTACTCATTAGAGGGCAAAGCTGGAGTGCTATTTAGGAAACTTTAATATTATTGGGTGTTTGGATGACTGCAGGCCTTCCAATATTCCAGTATAAGCCCTATTGTTGATTTGATTCCGTTGTAGTCACGTCCTTTTTTAAAAAAACCCTGAACAGTCATTTGTGTATAAGCCTCATTTATATCCTGCTGTTTAGCTGAAGTGGAATAAAAAACGAAGGGAATGCTTTTTTTCCTTAGCTCAGGAGTTGTGTCAATTTTTCTTTTAAACTCCAGCCCGTTCTTTCCCGGCAGGTTAATATCTGAAAAAATAACAAAAATAGAGTCCGTAGTATTTTGAAGGTAATCGTAAGCATCATCTGTATTATCATGCCATACAATCTTATTTGTATAGCCAAGGTCTTTAACTGCGTCTTCAAACATTCGCTTGTCGTCTTCGTCGTCTTCCACGACTAATATTGGCCCTGATTTTGACATACTTATGGTTTTTTGTTATATTAAAGATAGTACATTTTTATTATGCCGACAAATCATTCGGGTGTCTGCAAGCCCGCCAGTAATCTATAATGATTTTGATGAGGCTTTTCATTTCTTTATATTGAGTGCTTTTTTTAAAAAAACCCTGAATGGTCATTTTGTTATAGGCATCGTTAACATCTTTTTGATTTGCCGATGTAGAATAAAAAAGGAAGGGTATGCTTTTTTTACGGAGTTCAGGATTCTCATCAATCTTTTGCTTCAGTTCCAAACCATTCTTCCCCGGGAGATTGATATCACAAAAAATAATGAACATGGGCTCTTTGGCTTCCCCTAAAATATTGAAGGCGTCAGTAGTATTTTCAGCCCATAAAATTTTGTTCTTTACCTCAAGGTCGCGCAGTACACCCTCAAGTATTTCCTTGTCATCAGCATCGTCTTCTATTATTAATATTGGGCCTGATTTTGACATAACGTAGTATTTATATTATAAATAAAGTTACTCCCTTTATGTAAATTCAATATAATGTTTAAGAAAACATTAAAACAGAAAAAGATAAAAGCCGCTGCTTAAGCATCGGCTTTTCAGGTTCTTACCATTCAATCTTAACATTGCAGTTACCAGGCAGCCTGTATTCTACATAATCTGTTGTTCCTCCCTTTTCAGGTTGTACTTCCTGTGCATTTTTGCCTTTACCTGTAGTTATAGAGAGTTTGGGAACATCTTTTTCAGGCAGTGGAAGTATTGATAGCCTGAATTTAAATCGTTCATCACCAAAAATATAGCAGGTGGCAGTATTC
>JAEWKB010000254.1 GCA_023386255.1 Bacteroidota bacterium | reverse complement strand
CCGAACATTTGCGACTGGTCATAACTATACTTAGCCCCCAGCGGAATGTAAATGTGTATGCCTGTAGAACCTGATGTTTTAGGATAACCGGGAATACCAATAGCGTCAAGTACCTCTTTAACGGTTTGGGCGGCTTTAATTACCTGTTCAAACGTGGTGGTGTCAGAGGGGTCAAGGTCTATTACGCAATAGTCAGGGTTATCAGGGTGGTGAATAGTGCTGAACCACGGGTTAAGCTCAATGCAGCCCAGGGAAGCAATCCAAAGCAGTGTAGCCTCATCATCACCCACCAAAAACTCTTTGTCCTCGCCGTCGCTGGTGGTGTAGGGGTAGGTTTTAGCCCAATCGGGAGCCTTACCTTTTACGTCTTTCTGGTAAAAGCTCTTGCCATAAATCCCGTTAGGGAAGCGGTACAGCGTCTGCGGCCTGTCCTTAAGGTATGGCAGTATATATTCCGCCATCTGGTAATAGTAGTTAAACATATCGCGCTTGGTATAGCCTTCATCCGGCCAGTACACCTTGCTCAGGTTGGTAAATTTAAGGTCGTGCCCGTTAATGTTTTTTACCTGCGTTTCCTCATTAGGGTTCAGTAATGTTTGCCTGCTGCCTAATTTTGGTGCTTTTACAAGCGCTGCATTATTTACGGTAGGCGTTTCCTGTGCGTTATTGGTAAGCGAACCAGTGTCTGTAGCCGTTTCCCGCACAACCTCTTTGGGTGATTTATCAGTTCTCATCCCTTCAAACGAAGGGTGCCTGAAAACACCGTCAGAGGTTACTTCGGCAAAGCTTACCTCGCACACCAGTTCCGGCTTTAGCCAGGTAGCCACGGCCTTTGGCGGGTTAGGACGGAAGCGGGAGGGCTTGTTTATATCCGGCTCATAGCCAAAAGGGCTTTGTTTAATGATAAGCGGGCGGAACATCTCCATCATTTCCTTCTGCATCTTTGCGTTAAAGCCTGTGCCTACCTTGCCCACATACTCAAATTTACCATTATCATAAACGCCCAGCAGCAGCGAACTGAACAGCTTTGACGTGCCCTCGTTGCGCGTATAACCGCCTATTACAACCTCCTGCCTTTGGCTTACCTTTATCTTTAACCAGCTTTTAGAGCGGTTATCGGGGGTATAGGTGCTGTCGGCCCTTTTTGCCATCATGCCTTCAAGCCCCATTTTTTTGGCTGCCTCAAAAAATTCAAGCCCGTTGGTTGTAAATATCTGGCTAAGGCGTATGCGGTCATCGCTGGTGGGCAGTACTTTTTTTAGCAGCGCCTGCCTTTCGTGCAGGGGGAGTGACATAACATTATTGCCTTCAAACCACAGGATATCAAAAGCGTAATATACCAGGTGCCCGTCGGCCTCGCTGCGCCAGTTTTGCAGTGCGCCAAAGTCGGCCTGGCCGTTCGATTTAATAACCACAAGCTCGCCGTCCAGCACCACATTTAGCTTCCATTTTTGCATGGCGGCGGTAATAGGGTAATACTTTTCGGTGAACGATTTATTATTGCGCGACGCTATTTCAACACTTCCGTTGTTTACATAGGCGAGTGCCCGGTAACCGTCCCATTTTACCTCATAGGTCCACCCCGTATCATCAAACGCTTTATTGGCCAGTGTGGCCAGCATAGGCTTTATGTTGGCAGGCATAGGTGCAGGAGTGCCTGTGGTTTGCAGCTTTTGGTTATCCTTCTTCATGCGGTTGGGCCTGCACTAATTATAGATATTTTTAGCAGGTATATTAAAGATAATGAATAAATTGCCAGCTGATTGTTAATGATTTCTTACTAAATTGTGCGGGATCTTTGGGTTAATATGTATGGTACTTAAAAATATGAAGAAGATACTTCTACTATTCTTGTTAAATGCCTGCTCTTGTAAAACCATTAATTATCAGGTAGATAGTAAATATAAGGCTGCCTTAAATTTTCTAGATAAAAATTTATATAATCAGTACCATGTTGTAGATACTTTAATTTACATTTCGCAGGTAAATAGATTGAAAGCAACTTCTGATGTGAAAAAGGGATTGTCTGCCCTTGACTCACTTGAAGCTTTGGACAATAAACTTAAGTTTGAAAAAGAATATTATAATTTCAACAGAAAGCAAAGATCAGCCGGGTTAAATGTTTATTTTTCTAAACCAACGGGAAACAAGCTGGATGTTGAAGTGATAGAGAACAGAGGTAATACCAAACATCCATACGAGTATTTGGCATCCTTTAATACAAGCGTTATCTATACATTTATTTTTAATGATAGTGAGATGATAATCGATGTAGATAAGCAGGAAATGATATACGATTAGCTTATCTCAACACATAAACCAAATACTCATCCTGTTGCAGGTTAACATCTCCCGCAAGTACTATCGCACCTTTAGGCAGCTCAACATGCCGTTCCGGCCCAAAGTTTATCATAACAGTTATATCCCGGCTTTTAAAACTGCGTGTGTAGGTTATACAGTTGTCTTTCAGTTCCAGTTGCTTATAAGTGCCATAGTGCAATACCTTTTGGTTATTGCGCAAGGCTATAAGCTTTTTGTAGGCAGTGAGAATAGAGTTCTTGGCATTGGTTAAAGCTGCCACGTTATTCTGCTTAAAGTCAATGCCCATTTTTATCCAGGGTTCTGCCGTAGAAAACCCGGCATAGGTGTCGCCGCTCCACTGCATGGGGCTGCGTGATTTATCGCGGTTATGCTTATTGGCCTCAGCCAGCGCCTCATGTGGAGAAAATCCTTTTTCAATAGCCAGTTTGTATTGTGTTTTACCCTGTATGTCCACTATTTCCTCAAAAGATTCAGCTGTAATGTTGTGCATCCCAATTTCTTCCCCATAGTATATAAAAGGCACTCCTTTGGCTGTGAGTATAAGGGCAGCAAGAGCTTCGGCACGTTTAGGGTTTCCTCCTGCCAGGCGGTCTATCATCCGCGGCATGTCATGGCTGCCGAAGAAAAGGGTAGGGTAGCTGCTCATATTTTGCTCCATGCTTTTCAGCTCACTAAATATCCTTTCCACTGAAAAATCAGGTATGCTGCCAAAGTTGAAGTTGAAAACTACATCCAGCAGGCCGGCCGATTGGTATTGTTTCAGCACCTCAATCTTATCGCTGCCTATTTCGCCTACTATAAATTTATCAGGATATTCATTTACGGTAGATTTTATCATACGCATGGCATCCTTAACGCCGGGCTGGTCAATGTCATTTACATGCTGCTGTTTGCCGTCTTTTACAGGATTATCGGCAGTAATGCCATCGGTAGTGAGGAAATTAATAACATCAAGCCTAAAGCCGTCCACACCTGCCTCAAGCCAAAAGCGCAGTATCTTTTGTATCTCTTCCTTTACCTTTGGGTTCTGCCAGTTCAGGTCGGCCATCCGCACATCAAACTTGTGGTAGTAGTACTGGTTGGTTGCCGCTTCATGCTGCCATGCGGTACCTCCAAAAAAAGATTCCCAGTTGTTAGGCCTGTCTTTCCAGATATAGTAGTCCCGGTAGGGGTTCTCCTTAGATTTCCGTGCTTCCTGAAACCATTTGCAGTCGGTAGAGGTATGGTTCAGCACCATATCCATAATAACTTTTATGCCGCGTTTGTGCGCTTCATCCAGAAAAGCCTTAAAGTCGTCCATAGTGCCGTAAGTGGGGTCTATGGCATAATAGTCGGCTACATCATAGCCGTTGTCAACTTTTGGAGAAGATAGAAAGGGGGTCAGCCATATACCTCTAACCCCCAGTTCCTGCAAGTAACCTAACTTACCTGTAATACCCTTAAAATCACCGTATCCGTCGCCGTTACTGTCAGCATAGCTGGGCATGTAGATCTGGTAGAATACGGTTTCTTTCCACCATGTTTTGCCATCTTGCGTATTCTGTGCCCCCATAGAAAATGAAAAAAACAGGCAAAGCGTGAAAAGGCTGATTTTAAAAGGCAGACTCTTCATTATTTATGCTGCGCGTTATAATCAATTACAACGCCATTAACCATCATTTTAGAGCCGTTATGGGTTACTTTACCTTTAGCAGGCACCATAACTATAACTGCGGAATTTTTAGCGTCAAGCTTAACTTTGGCATTGCCTGACAAATTTTTAGCTATGAATTTACCTGACACTGTATCATAAAGATCTACTTTCTTTTTGCCCACATTTACCTTTATAGCCTTGCCTTCATTGTGCGGGTTGTAGTACAGGAACGTAGGGTAAGCCTTGTCATGGAAAAAGTCGGTAGCCAACAGGTCCAGCTGCAGGATACCTTCAACATCAGTAGTTTTAATGATACTGCCGAAGATACCCACATGCCCGCTGCCGTACACGCTAAGCTGTGATTCCGGCGGATTCTTGCCCGGTACCCAAAGCGGACCGTCACCCTGTGCTACAGGAGCCTGAACATGTTGGTAAGCATTAAGGTTAGATCGTTTGATGATGCCTTCGTAGGCTATAACATTTTTAGTGATTTCCTCGGCATTTTTAAGTGTTTCGTGCTCATCTGGCATGTGCTGAGGGTAAAAGAACTTTGAAGCATTGGCAGCATTCAGCATCCACTTGCCAATAGCATTGGCGTACGACTGGTCATAAC
>JAEWKB010000182.1 GCA_023386255.1 Bacteroidota bacterium | reverse complement strand
CTATGGAGTGCCGTAGGCCTTTCAATAGCGCTTGCGGTGGGGTTTGAAAATTTTGATAAATTATTAAAAGGCGCAAATGAGATGGATAAACATTTCAAGACGGCTCCTTTTGATAAAAATATACCGGTAATGCTTGCGTTGCTAAGCATTTGGTACAACAACTTCTTCGGTGCCGAGAGTGAGGCCCTGATACCTTACACGCAGTACCTGCAGAAGCTTGCGCCTTACCTGCAGCAGGGTATTATGGAAAGTAACGGTAAGAGCGTAGGCCGTGATGGCTATCCTGTAAATTACCAGACAGGGACAATTATTTGGGGAGAGCCCGGCACAAATTCTCAGCATGCTTTTTTTCAGCTTATACACCAGGGGACAAAGCTCATCCCAACCGATTTTATAGGTTTTGTTGAGCCGCTGCACGGCAATAAAGACCATCATGATAAACTAATGTCAAACTTCTTTGCCCAGACAGAAGCTTTGCTGAACGGTAAAACCGAGGAGCAGGTAAGGGCTGAATTTGAAAAACAAGGCATTACAGGCGAAAAAGCTGATTACCTGTTGCCTTTCAAAGTTTTTAGAGGTAACAAGCCTACCAACACTTTATTGATTAAAAAGCTCACGCCTGAAACATTAGGTTCGCTAATAGCGCTTTATGAGCATAAGATATTTGTGCAGGGAGTTGTCTGGAACATTTTCAGTTATGACCAGTGGGGTGTGGAGCTTGGAAAGCAGCTTGCCAATTCTATTTTAGATGAAATAAATTCAGGAGATATTAAGGAACATGACAGTTCTACAACATTCCTGCTGAAGAATTTCTTGGGGCAGTCATAGAACATCTTTTATATAATTTTAAGACCCGGAGTTTGCCTTCGGGTTCTTTGTTTTTAGCAGGAAAAGCCGTCACAACTGGTTCTTAGACAGGCTCTAAATTACCGTTAACAGTTAATTAACAAGCTTTTTTAAGGGATATTTTATCAGTAATTTATTATATTTGCCTTCCTGACTTAATACAAAAACATGTACGATTCGATTTTAGGACTGCATTCTTACTGGGCTTTTGCTACACTTGCACTGCTTTTACTAGCGGCATTAAACGCCCTTATGGGTACTTCGGCAAAGAGGGCTTTTACTGCTAAAGACCGAAAGATTTCACTCATTGCGCTAATCTTTTCGCACATACAGTTGTTGTTAGGGATTATACTGCTGTTTGTATCTCCTAAGATGGAAGCCGCAAAAGGTCTGGGTATGGGAGGCGTGATGAAGAATGCCGATTTAAGGCTGTTTATAGTAGAGCACCCGCTTACCAATTTAATAGCATTAACATTAATTACAATAGGCTGGTCAAGGCATAAAAAGCTGGCAGAAGACTCAGCAAAATTTAAAAGTATAGGGGTTATGTATTTGCTTGGCCTTATCTTACTATTAATCAGGATACCGTGGAACCAGTGGTTCTCAAATTTATAATTGCCTCTTTTTGAGGCCCGTTCAGCCTGATGGCATGGTAATTGCCAAAGGGAATGTTCAACTAAACAAAATATTATGAAGAAAAGCATCATCGTTTTAAGTGCCGTACTTTTAGTATTCCTTGTTTCAGGGTTTACAGTTTCAGAAGTAACAACAGAAAGAAATAATGTAATAATCGCAAAAACAGTTTCTGATACCACAAAAGTTGAAAAACCGGTAGCGGTAAAAGAAGTAAAGGAAACTAAACTAAAGCTCTATAAAAAAGATGTGCTTGCTACCTACTACGCCGATAAATTCAATGGCAGGAAAACTTCAAGCGGGGAGCGTTTTCATAATAAAAACTATACTGCAGCGCACATGAGGCTGCCTTTTGGTACTAAAGTTCGTGTTACCAACGAAAGCAACGGTAAATTTGTTGACGTTAAAGTAAACGACCGCGGGCCATTCAGCAAGAAGCTTGAAATTGACCTTACCAAGCAGGCTTTTATGGAAATAGCTTCCAAAAAAAGCTCAGGTACTTTTAAAGTAAAAATTGAAATTATAGAGGAGTAGCCGTGAGGAAACTCATAGTAATCCTGCTGATTTCTATATTTGCGCTGCTGACGGCATGTTCTTCATCTAAAAGTGCCGGCAACTATAAAGTTTATGACAGGAAAGCCTACGCCTGCTATTATGCCGATGAATTTAACGGCAGAAAAACAGCAAACGGCGAACGCTTCAGCAACAAGAAGCTTACTGCGGCCCATAAAAAACTTCCTTTCGGCACTAAAGTAAAGGTGACAAACCCTGAAAATAATAAATCGGTTATAGTTACAATTAATGATCGGGGCCCATTTTCAGGAGGTTTTGATATCGACCTTACAAAAGCTGCTTATCAAAAAATAGCAGGCAAATCCAAAGGTAAGCTCCAGGTAATTTTAGAAGTTCAGAAATAATATCCGGCCTTGTGCCGGTTTTTTTATTTCAGGCTCCTGCTAAAATTAACAATATCTTAACAGTTATTTTAGTTCGTTTAGTTCGGTTGCAAACGAACTAACTTTTATCTTTGCACAAAATTTCAAGAAAATGTCAGACATACAGAAAGAGAAGGAAGAACTGATTGAGTTGTTTGGTATTCATTTCACAACTTTCCACAACCTCCCTCCGTTGGGCTCGCGCATATTTGCTACCCTCATACTTGACGGTTGCAGCAAAGGCGTAACCTTTGAGGATTTGGTTGAGCGTATGGGCGCCAGTAAAAGCTCCATGTCTACCAACCTTAACCTGCTGCTTAAGCTTGGTAAAATAAACTACTACACGCTGCCGGGAGACAGGAAAAAATACTTCAGGCCATCAGCATTCAGCGAAAGGTTCAGCAATTACATGAAGATGATCGAGTTCGAAAAAGTAATCATGGATAAGATGCTTGCCTATCGTGAAAAGACCGCCAAATGCGCCGCCGAAAAGAGCGACCTTGAAAATGCCAAGGCTTATAAGGAGCACGTCCTGCAGATGGAGGAACTGCTAACTAAAACCATTGCCAAGTTTAAGGAAATAGAGAAAAACAAAAACCATTATAATCAGCAATAATCAATCAAACAATGAACAAAAGATCTTTTTTAGGGGCAATATCTGCCTTACTTATAGTATCTGCATGTGGTAAAAAAGAAGAGCAGGCGCCAGCACCGGGGCCTATGCCTTTTGCGGTGCAAACCGTAGAACGTCAGGATGCGGTAACCTATGAAGAATACACAGCCAACCTGGAGGGCCGCCAGAATGTGGAGATACGCCCTAAGGTAAACGGCTTCATCCAGAAAATATACGTTGACGGAGGCCAGACAGTACGCAAAGGGCAGGTGCTTTTTAAGCTGGAAACGCAGACCCTTAACCAGGATGCCGCCGCCGCCAAAGCCAACGTTACTGCTGCCCAGGTAGAGGTTAACCGCCTGGCGCCGCTTGTAGAGCGCAAGATTATCAGTAATGTACAGCTGGAAACAGCAAAGGCAAGGCTGGCACAGGCAAGGGCAGCTTACAGCAGTGTCGCTGCGAATATTAGCTACGGCACCATTACATCACCTGTAAATGGTGTTATAGGCAGCATCCCATACAAAGAAGGTACATTAGTAAGTTCTGTGAGCGAGCAGCCGCTTACAACGGTTTCCGACACTAAGGTGATGAGAGCTTACTTTACTATGAACGAAAAGCAGACTATAGCCTTCAGCCGCATGTTCAAAGGCGGTACGCTTCAGGAAAAACTGAAGAACACGCCGCAGGTAACATTGTTGCTTGCTGACGGGTCTGAATATGAACTGAAAGGCCGTATTGAAACGGTTAACGGACTTGTAAACGAGTCAACCGGTACAACGGAATTTAGGGCTGAGTTTGCAAACCCTGAAGCCATTTTGCGCAGCGGGAGCAGCGGTGTGGTGCGCCTGCCGATTGAGCAGAAGAACGTGATATTGGTACCGCAGGCAGCCGTATTCGACATGCAGGGCAAACAGATGATCTATGTAGTAAACAAAGACAATACGGTTAAATCGAAAATACTTACAGTGGCCGGTACCACCCAAACGGAATTTATAGTTTCGGAAGGGCTGGAAGAAGGTGAGGTAATTGTGGTGGAAGGCGCATCAAAGCTTAAGGATGGCATGCCTATAATCCCGCAGCCTAAAAAGCAGGAAGCACCTGTAGCCGCACAGGATTCTGCCGCTGTACCTGCCGAGAATAAAACCGTTACTAAAAAATAAACAAACCAATGCTAAAGACATTTATAGAAAGGCCGGTACTCTCTACCGTAATTTCGATATTAATAACAATACTTGGTGTTTTGGGGC
>JAEWKB010000159.1 GCA_023386255.1 Bacteroidota bacterium | reverse complement strand
TAGATATCCTTCCGCCATCTAATATTTTCATAGCCTGTATAAAGCCTTCGCCTACTTCTCCTAAGCGGTTGGCATCAGGAACGCGGCAGTTATCAAATATCAGCTCTGCAGTTTCGCTGGCGCGCATACCCAGCTTATCTTCTTTTTTACCGCTGCTGAAACCCGGCATGCCTTTTTCAAATACGAAAGCTGTCATACCGCGAGAATCGCCTTTTTCTCCGGTACGTACAATTACCACAGCTATATCACCAGATTTTGCATGCGTAATAAAGTTTTTGGCTCCGTTCACAATCCAGTGGTCACCGTCTTTAACAGCTGTAGTATTCATACCCCCTGCATCCGATCCGGTGTTGTGCTCTGTAAGGCCCCATGCACCAATATGCTCTGCAGTGGCAAGCTTAGGTATCCAGCGCTTTTTGTGCTCTTCATTACCAAATGTTAGGATATGGTTGGTACATAATGAATTATGCGCCGCAACCGATAAACCAATTGAGGGATCTACTTTAGATATTTCTTCAACTATTGTTATATATTCATGGTAGCCAAGGCCAGAGCCGCCAAGCTCTTCCGGCACAAGTACACCCATAAAGCCCATTTCTCCTAATTTCTTAAAAAGGTCAACCGGAAAATGCTGGCTCTCGTCCCACTCCATAATGTGCGGACGTATGTGCTGCTCGGCAAAATCGCGGATTGACTGTGCAATCATTGCCTGTGTTTCGTTATATTCGAAGTTCATTTCAGTGAGTTTGTTTTAAAAATCCAAATATAAGGCAATTATTTTTTGTTTATCAACAGGAAAATCATTAATTTCTAATAATTCTTCAATTTTGTTGATCTTGCCTTTCATACTTCTTTTAGTAATAATTGCTTTTGCAAGGCTCCTGTTGAAGTATGGAAAATAAGACAGCTGGCTTAATGAAGCTGTATTGATATTGATTTTCTCTACCCGGGGCTGCCCTGCTACTTTAAAACTCTTTTTTAGTTCTACTATTGCTTCAGGAGAAAACTCTTCAAAGTCATCCATCTGTTCCATGCTTACAAATGCGCCCAGCTGTGCACGGCGGCGCAGTATCTTCTTGGCAAATGCGGGCCCTATACCATATACTTTATCAAGGTCTTCCTCAAGCGCCTCGTTTATATCAAGCTGCACGGCTTTTTTATCTTCAGCCTTATAAACCTTCGGTTCTTTATTTTCATACTGCACATACTGGCGCTCCGCATTTTTAGGCTGCTGCCTTTTGTTATTTACCCAGTCCGGAAATTTGAAGTATGGCGACAGCTTTGCCAATAAAGTATCGTGTACCCCGGTTACCTCTTTAAAATCTTCAGCCGAATTGATCCACTGTCCCTTTTCGCGGAACTTGTGAAGGCGGTCTATTTCAGCAACCGTCATGCCCAGGCTGTAGCCCTTATAATCGGTAATGAAGTTTGGATTAAAAGGATATATTGTGGCAGACTTATCAGCTTTACGTGCCTTTAGCTCATCTATTTTGCCTTGCAATGCCAGCCACTCCTGCTCTTCTTTAGTCTGCTCTTGCTTTGTACGGGTATCAACAGTCCTGAAAATGATGTAACCGGCCTGAATAATCAGCATGAGCAAAAACAATGCAATAATCCCTTTGCGCTGCTGCCGTGAATATATGGCCATGAACTTTATATGTTTCATTAAGCTCAGAAATTAAAGGTCAAAAACTGAGCTCCTTTTAGTGTAGATCATATCTTTAAGCTTAAGCCAGAAAGCGAGCGTAAGATACACCCCAAACCAAAGGCCAACTGTTACAAAAGAGATGTAGATAAAGAACAGGCGAACGTTTGTAGCACGCATACCAAGCCTGTCGGCAAGCCGTGACGACACGTGAAAGCCGTTGCGTTCAAAAAAATGCCGTATGGAAGTTACTATTGACAAGTGTTCAGTGTTCAGTGTTCAGTGTTCAGTGTTCAGTGTTCAAAAATAGTGCTTTTTAAACATATCAGGTTACTTTTTAAGAAGTTCTAATCCCAGTGCGCACTGCATGCAACGCTTGTGGACACAATATTCATTCTTAAGCTGCAGGAGTGACTGAGTATCATAGGCTGACGCTACGGGAATTTTGTAATAGATAAACTTATCAATGATGGAATTCTTTTCAGGCGCAACCTGCTGTAGCAAAGCAATCAGTTCCTCGCTTATTTCCTTACCTGTACTTTGCGCGTAAGCAAATCGGAACGGTATGATGGTATTTATAATAATAAGGTCAATAAAAGAAGCAGTAAGCGCCTTTCGTTTTTTCGGGCTCTCTTTGTCAAACCGATAATGCGACTGCCAGTAATCTGAAGCCTGTACTTTAAATATATCATACAGCTCCTGTAATGATACTGCATTAATGATTTTAGAAAAGAGGTTTTGGTGCTTATGGTACAATTGAGCCAGTTGGGACAGACGGATAGTAGGAAAATTATCGGGCCTGTGCTTGAAGAACTGTACCTCGTCAACATATACATCCTTTAACTGATGCTTGTGCACCATATAATTATAGCGTCCCTGAAGATCTTTGGCATATACGTCTTCAAATTCTCCCTGCAGCAGCCCCGCCCTGCCGAATAGCAGCGCCTCTATATTCTCCTGCTCAAAGCTTTCCTTTCTAACTACCTGAAATGGTATGGCTGAAGCAATTTGAAAGAAAATATTTCCGTTCGTATTCAATCCAAAGTTCTTTGCTATAAAGCAAAACAATATCGCCTCCCAGTCATAGCCCCTTTCTTTCGCCAAAGTTAATATAGGCGTGGCCTTACGCTGCAGGCGTTCAAATAACAGACGTTCCTTCCAGTTATCCAGCACAAAACTATCCATCGCCTCCAGCTCTTTCTCACAATATATCCATGACTTGGCTGCCGTAAGCATAGTATAATTATCAAGCAGTCCCTTATCAACATAATGTTTTAGCTCCAGCACCGGAATTTCTGAATTGTTAGCACGAAATACTTCCGCGTCATGCTCCCATACCACATGCAGTATTACATTATCATAGGCATCATCACGTTCATGGCTGTGTACATACCAGTCTGATGATTTTATATGTATTTCAACATTACCTGCCCATTTCTGTCCGTCTATAGCTATCTGGGCATTGAAGAAATCCGGCCCCGCCTGTTGCAGGTATTGCCCACTGTTAAGTATTACAACTTCTTCCCCCTGCACTGTCTTTAAACCCTGCAGGCTGAACTTTTTGTATTGCCATAAATGGTGAAGGAAATCTTCTTTCATTAGTAAGCCAAATTCATTTTCACCTGGTTATTGTGCAGCATATACAGTTTAGCACATGCCCGCGCATCCGACAGTGCCTCGTGGTGGTTTAGCTCAATGCCGTGGCGTTGGCTACAGGCTTTCAGGTTAGCAGGTTTGTAACCTTTAGCGCGGTATATTTTACAGGTACACTCCCAGCGTTCGGCAATATCATGCTCATCATAATACAGGCCATACCAGCGCATGGTCTTGGCAAGGACATTCCTGTCGAACGACTCGTTATGCGCAACTACTTTGCGGCCTGCCAGGCGCTGCTTTATTTCAGGAAACAAAACATCAAACGTTGGCACTTCCAGTGTCTCAATAGGCTTAATGCCATGAACCATAATGTTGCGGTACCAATACTCGTTATCCGGCGGCTGAATAAGGGTATAGTACTCTTCGGTAATTATTCCTTCATCAACAGTAACAATACCCACGGCGCAGGCACTGTGGGCATATCCGGTAGCAGTTTCAAAATCTATTGCGGTGAAGGTCATATACAAAACTAAGAAAGAGCCTTACGGCCCTTTCAAATATAAGAAAAAATTCTAAATTACTTAATTGAGCTGATGATATCGTGCTTAGTGATGATGTGGTGCCTGCCGTTACCCAGATCAACCAGCACTGCCTGATTATCTTTATTGATAAGTTTAGATATCTCTTCAATAGAGGCATTGGCTTTAACTACCGGATACGGCTTGCCCATAACTTCGCGTATCGGTTTTTCGGCAATATCCTTATCTTCAACATAGCTTCTGAAAAGGTCCGTCTCATCAACCGAGCCTGCAAAACCATTGGTATCTATAACCGGAATTTGTGATATTTTATATTTACGTAAACGCTCTATAGCGTGTGAAACAAGTTCTTCAGTGCGCACTATAACAAGCGGCTTATCTGCATGGTCTTTAATAAGGTCTTCGGCAGTGGTTATTTCTTCATCCAGGAAGCCCCTCTCGCGCATCCAGTCATCGTTAAACATTTTCCCTACATAGCGGCTTCCGCTGTCATGGAACAATACTACAACAACATCTTCAGGCTTAAAATGTTCTTTAAGCTGCAATAGTCCTTTAATGGCCGCACCCGCAGAGTTACCAACAAATATACCTTCTTCAAGTGCCAGCTTACGGGTATATACAGCGGCATCTTTATCGGTTACCTTGGTAAAGCCGTCTATAAGTGAAAAGTCCACATTCTTTGGGAGGATGTCCTCACCTATACCTTCGGTTATATAAGAATAAATTTCATTCTCATCAAAAATACCGGTTTCATGGTATTTCTTAAATACTGATCCATAAGTATCAATACCCCATACTTTAACATTTGGGTTCTTCTCCTTAAGATATTTAGCTACGCCCGAGATAGTCCCTCCGGTGCCTACACCTACTACAAAATGTGTTATTTTTCCCTCCGTCTGCTCCCAAATTTCAGGAGCTGTCTGCTCATAATGCGCAATTGCGTTCGATGGGTTATCATACTGATTTACATACCATGCATTTGGTGTTTCTTCGGCCAGGCGCTTAGATACGGAATAATAGGAGCGCGGATCGGTCGGCTCCACATCAGTAGGGCATACCACAACCTTAGCGCCTACTGCACGAAGGATATCCATCTTCTCTTTCGACTGTTTATCTGAAATTACGCATATAAGCTTATATCCTTTAACAATAGCGGCAAGTGCGAGCCCCATACCAGTGTTACCCGATGTACCTTCAATAATAGTACCTCCCGGCTTTAAACGGCCATCTGCCTCGGCGTCCTCAATCATTTTTACGGCCATGCGGTCTTTAACCGAATTACCCGGATTAAAGGTTTCCACTTTAGCCAATACAAGAGCATCAATTTCTTTGGTTACCTTGTTTAGCTTAACTAAAGGTGTATTACCAATGGTTTCAAGAATATTTTTTGCGTATTTCATTACAGTATATATTATTTGCCTCTAAATTTTGGCAAAGATATCAGATATTATTCAGAAAAAATTATTTTGTATTAAGAGAAGAAATCCCAGATTACACCAAATCGAACGGTAAAATCCCGATATGGATAATTAGGTGCCGAGTAAAAATCATAACCTGTAAAGCTGGAATTAAAATGTTCGGCTTTCAGAAACACCCTAAACTGCCTTATTTTCGCGTTTATAAAGAAATCAATAAGAGGAAAGTCTCCTATCTTACTTTTATCCTGTACATAAAACTCACCAATAAGGGGATTATAGTCATTTGCATAGTATTTAGTGAAATACTGGAAGGTAAAACCCGTTTGAAGATAAAGCGCTTTCTTAAAGAAATGATCAGAAAAATATAAAGTATTACGTGTAGTAAAGTCAGGAACATTCAACACATTATCTTGCTGATCAACCTGCTGGTAAAGCAAAGTATTGTCAAGCCCAAGCTTCCACCACTTAAACTCCTTGTTTGCCTTAATCCGTAAATAATTTATTGTGTTGCTGTATTGCATCGGTTTGACATGCAATGTATCAACATCTGCTTCCTGAATTGCCTGCTGAACGTAAGTGTTGGTAAAATATAAATGATCATTTAGCACAGTGTATTGCACAGATGCATTTACCCATTTTGTTTTGGCCTCAAACTCAATATTATTAATTTTTTCATTCTTAAAAGAGTTAAACCAGTTATATTCAACATAACCACTTTGATACAGGTTAAAGTTCAGGTTTGGCAGTTTATTCATGTTCTGATAACGGGCCGATACAGCTATATCATCATTAAGCTTATAATCTGCAGCAACATCAATATTGGCAAGTGACTGATCCGTCAGGGAGTTTGAAACCAAAATGCTTCCTTTCAAATTGTTCTTCCTGTAACTGTACTTAGCGCCATAGGTATTAATTCTGTCATTAACTTCATTAGGTATGGTAACATCACCTGAAGACCCTAAAATCATGCTTCGATAAAAGTAGTTATAGGTAAAATCTTCCACATAAAACTCCACGGTTCCTAAGTTTTCATTTGTATAGGCAGCCCCAAGCTTGTTGTACATCCTGTTATATCTGGTCTTATTATGAATTTTAGATGTATATGATGGGCCAAATCTTGCGTTGGCTGCTGCCTGTTCAAACTGGAAAAATTTGTTTTCATAATTAAACTGGTGGTGCAGCACAATACTGTTCGGATTATTTTTGCTCAACCTGAAAGTATGGTCGGCAAACACACGGTTACCTTTCAAAACCGATTGGGCATCCCTAAAATATACATCAAGCCTTTCCCTGTTGGTATAAGGGTCTTCTCCGCTTTCAAATAAACTTATATCAGTAATACCCCCATTTTCCTGATTTGTAAAATCCTGTGCGGTGATATGCAGGTTGAGGATATAGCGTTTGTCAGTGGTGTGGTAGCTCGTAATAAACCTGAAATTACCATTGCTCGACAACTGATTAATATACCTTCCTAAAGAGCGGAGGCCTTTATACCCTACAGCAAAATTTAAATTTTCACTTGTATTTAGCGTTATAAAAGCGTCAAGCACCTGCCCCTGCTGGATAACGGAACGATAGAAAAGATCAGTAAAAGGTGTTGCTACCGAATAATAATTTATATCGTCAACCTCCATATATGCAAAATGCTTAGCCCTGAAGCCAAATTGTGGAAACGGGTTAAAGCCCGTAAGTCCAAAATCAATTACATTATATGTCTGTCCTTCATTGGCAAAAGGCAATAATCCGAAGTTATCTTTGCGAAGATAATTAACAGCATACTCTTTTTGTATAGTCAAAGATGTATCAACATAGGTGGTATCCCTCTCAAGGGTTATTATCTTATACATATCTATAGTGGCAACGGTATCGGTTGTTGTCTTACCGGCTTTGCTTCTGTCGGTTGCCGGCCGCTGTAAAGTATTTTTATCACCGCCATTATTCCTTGGTTTGATTTTCTCCTGAGATAGCATCATCACCGGAAATAATAATAACAATAAAAGTATGGCAGTACCCTTGTTTAACATATTACTGATTTTGGCGTAAAGTTACTTTATTTATAATTTTAAATATAGGTAACGCAAAAAAAAGAGGCTTTCATATGAAAGCCTCTTTTAATATTAAAGATCAGGAATCTTAGAAACCTGGAGCTGTAATAACGTTTGATCCTGTGTAACCAGCGTTATCAGCACGCCTTACCTGATAGTCAACTTCAATAATACCTGTAGTCTCATCATAAGTACCTTCAGCTGAATAGTAAACATTAAGTCCGGCGCTGCAAGCAGTACAGTAAATTTGCTCTGGCACTTCAATCGTACCGTTTGTGGCACCTTCAAATGCTGGAATAAAGAAGAACTGGAAAGTAGAACTCTGTCCAAAACCTGCAAGGTCTCCCGTAATTTCTACAATATCACAATCACCTTCCTCAGTAGCGGCAGCAGTAGCCGGGAATGCAGGTGGATAACCAACATCCATTACGCTAACTGTACCATACCATAGCGAAGATTGTGAAGGACAGTCATCATTAACAAGAACTACTTTTTTGTAGTAAGAGCCCTGATCTTTAATACCTACAGCTATACCAGGCACTGAAACACTTGAAAGTGTTACATTAAGTATCGGTGATTCATTAAACACATCATTGTCAATAGCACCAATCTGGATATTTGCAGAAGTCTGTCCGGCAGGAATAGTTACCGAACCAGGTGTAATAAGTGTAAAATCTGTACCTGCAACACTATTATCACTTGTAACAGTAAAGTTAACTACTACATCATTAGCCTGGGGCATTGTGATGCTTACCGGTATTTCAAGTACACCACCAGCTTCTGAATGAGAAAGTGTGGTAGAATTAACCGAATTAAAGGTTACAAAGTCTCCTCCGCCGTATACAATCCTGTCTTCCTCGCAGCTTGTAAGCGCGAAAAGAGAAACAAGAAGAAGCGATGAAAGCTTGATTAAATTCTTTTTCATTTTTCTTAAATGTTTTAATTAATATTTTTTTTGATGACCCGGGCAAAAGCCCAGGTACAACTCTAATTATTATTAATAACCAGGATTTTGTTGACCTCCGCGAATTATCGGGTTGGCATTAAGTTCGTCAATTGGAACAGGCACTGTCCATCTGTGGTCAGAAAGCGGAAGCTGGCAAGCACCATTAAATTCACAATCCCTAAAGTACCTGTCAAGCGGAGCATTAGCAATACCTGCTGCTGCACCTAAACGCTTAAGGTCAATCCAGCGGTGGCCCTCGAAGCAAAGTTCTTTCCTTCTTTCGCTAAGTATATCTTCGTAAGCCACTGTTGCAGTACTGTATGTAGGCTGCGCTTCAAAAGTACGCCTTGCAGTTCTTACGGCCTGAAGCGTAGCAGCAGCTCCTGTAAGGTCTCCGGCAGCAACCTGAGACTCTGCAAGAATAAAGTACATTTCAGAAGTCCTGAACACTTTAAGGTCATTAGTAAGTGAAGCACCTGCCTTACCTGGATATTTGTTAATAATGATAACATCATTTTCCCTGTAAGCCTCGTCTGTAGTCGGATCACCTGAAAAAGTTGAAGTAGGATCTACAAAAATGTTATCCCTCACATCACTTGGAAACTCAGTAAGTGCAGCATACAGATTCCTGCCCATGTCAAGGAACGGCCCACCGGTAAGATCAGTAG
>JAEWKB010000151.1 GCA_023386255.1 Bacteroidota bacterium | reverse complement strand
CTCCTGAACTTTATATTTTGTAGTGATCCTTAATTGGCTGGCATCACCAAAAATCTTAGCATCAGCACTACCAAAAACTTCATCACTGCCTAACAGCTCTTTAATCTCATCCGGAGAAACAGGCTTTTCAAATTTAACCTGGAACGTACGGCCACCTGCAAAATCTACGCCCTGGTCAAGTCCGTTTACAAAGAAGATACCTATAAGGCTTACGACTACAACTAACGTTGAGAAGATGTATGTAAATTTCTTAACACCAAGGAAGTTATACCTGAAGTTAGTAAACCAGTTCTTAGACATTGACGTAACAAACGAAAGTTTATCACCTCTCTTTACACTCCAGTCAAGTAATAACCTTGTGATGAATAACGATGTGAATAGCGATGTAAAAATACCTATCAATAGAGTTGTTGCAAAACCTTTCACCGGTCCTGTACCAAAAATTAACAGTACCAAACCTGTAAGTATGTGCGTAACGTTAGCATCTGTAATAGATGACATGGCACCCCTCCAGCTATAAGAAACCTTTACGGCTTCCTCAAGGCTGGTTCCCTTGCGCAGCTCTTCTTTTGCACGTTCGTATATAAGAATGTTCTGGTCAACCGCAGTACCCATGGTTAATACAATACCTGCAATACCCGGTAGTGTAAGTACAGCGCCAAGGCTGGCAAGCACACCAAAAAGGAACAGTAAGTTAACTATAAGTGCAATATTGGCAAACCAACCTGCCTTACCATAGTAGATAACCATCCAAAGTGATACAAGCAGCAAGCCAACTATTGATGACATAATACCGTTATCAATAGCTTCCTGGCCAAGAGACGGACCCACAACTTCTGACTGAACAATATCAGCCGATGCAGGAAGTTTACCTGCCCTTAAGATATTGGCAAGGTCTTTTGTTTCAGAAACATCAAAAGCACCAGAAATCTGGGAACGGCCACCTGCGATAGGGCCCGAAGTTACTCCCGGCGCAGAGTAAACCACATTATCAAGAACAATAGCTATATTACCCTGTGTAGAATAAGCTTTACCTGTCATTTCTTCCCATAGCTGGGCACCGCGGCTGTTCATCTGCATTTCAACAGACGGCTTGCCCATTTGGTCAAATGCCTCATTAGCACCTGTAATTACGTTTCCGCTAAGTGGCGGTATGTTTTCCCTGTTGCTCTTTAACGCATAAAGCTCAAGTACACCAGGAGATTTCTTTACATTTTCCTTACCCCAGGCAAAACGCACATAACGCATGTCGCCTGATAGAAGGCCACGAATGTCTGGCCTTTTAAGCCATGAGTTAATTTTAGCAGTATCTTTAGTAGATGCAAAACCTAATATAGCGCTGCCGGCAGGCCCCGGCGAAAATCTGTCGAATAACGGATTAGCACCTTTTTTTGTACCGGCAGAATCTTTAGCCTTATCTGTAAGTAAGGTATCAATACCTGTTTTAGATGGCTCTTCTTTAGTGTCAACAGCAGTTTTTTCAGTAGCTTTAAGTGTTTCGTTGGCAGCCATAAGGAAATTTTGAAGCTCATTCACCTTATACACTTCCCAAAACTCAAGCTGCGCAGTACTTTGAAGCAGTTTCTTTACACGGTCTATATCCTTAGCGCCGGGAAGCTCAACAAGTATCCTTCCTGATTCACCCAGTTTCTGGATGTTCGGCTGTACTACACCAAACTTGTCTATACGCTCAGATAGTACCCTGAAGGCACTGTCTAAGGACTCGTTTACTTTTTTCCTGATAACCGCCTTAACCTGGTCATCAGTCATATTGATGTTTACCTCGTCCATGATCCTGTTGGTAAACAGTTCAGGCGAAGCCAGTTTTACATTGCCTTTAGACTCATTATCAAATGCAATAAAGAAAGCATCCAGGTAATCCTGGTTACCCTGCCTGTTTTTGGTAGCCTCATCAAGTGCTTTGTTTAAAACAGGGTTTTTGGAATTATTCGCCAGTCCTTTAATGATATCTTTAACTGATATCTCAAGGATCACGTTAATTCCGCCTTCAAGGTCAAGGCCTTTATTGATTTGTTTGTCCCTTACTTCATTGTAAGTGTAACCAAGAAAAACTTCCTCTTTACCAATTGAATCCAGATAAGCTATTTCCTTCTTAGAGTCACCTCCCGCATAAGTCTTTGCGTCATCAGCTATCTTATTAGAAACAAATGTGAATGAAAGCTGGTAAATACTTACCAACGCAAAAAGAATTGCGAAAAATTTAATGAGTCCTTTATTCTGCATTAGTACTAAAAATTAATTATTCCATTTTTTAAAAACGAGCAAATATATAATAACCGATATGATTAACCAATTTATTTGCTAATAATATCTTAAAAAAAAGACTGCACAAGGCAGCCTTTCTTATCTGAGAAGTAAATTATTAAGCAAGAACCGATTTAAGGTCGCCATTCATGGCCCTTACTGCATCAGCACTCTTTGCAAACAATGCTTTTTCAGCATCATTAAGCTTAACATCAACTATTTCTTCAATGCCATTTTTGCCTATTATGCAAGGTACGCCCAGGCATATATCTTCCTGGCCATACTCCCCTTCAAGCAGTACAGAACAAGGTATCATTTTCTTCTGGTCATTCAGGATACTGTCTACAAGATAAGCAACAGAAGCTCCCGGCGCATACCATGCCGATGTACCCAAAAGGCCTGTAAGGGTAGCGCCTCCCACCATAGTATCAGCCGCTACTTTATCAAGCGACTCCTGTGAAAGGAAATCAGATACAGGAGCACCGTTGTATGAAGCCAAACGGGTAAGCGGTATCATTGTAGTATCGCCGTGGCCCCCAATTACCATACCCTGCACATCGTTAGCAGGCTTATCTAAGGCCTTTGACAGGTAGTATTTAAAACGGGAACTATCCAGCGCGCCGCCCATACCTATAATGCGGTTTTTCGGTAGTCCTGTTGCCTTTAAAGTAAGGTAAGTCATGGTATCCATAGGGTTAGAAACTACCACGATAATAGCATCAGGCGAATGCTGCAGCACATTATCAGCCACAGATTTTACAATACCTGCGTTAATGCCGATAAGCTCTTCCCTGGTCATGCCCGGTTTCCTTGGAATACCTGATGTAATAACTACTACATCACTATTAGCTGTTTTTGAGTAATCATTTGTACTTCCAGATACTCTTGTATTAAAACCTGTTGTAGTAGCACATTGCATAATATCCATAGCTTTGCCTTCGGCAAAACCTTCTTTAATATCAAGCAAAACTACTTCACTTGCAATACCCCTGTAAGAAATAACATCGGCACATGTAGCACCCACATTACCGGCGCCTACTATTGTAACTTTCATAATACTATTGTTTGATTTATTAGTTTTAAAATAAATATTGTAATGAGATGTTGGTATTGACAAATTTACCAAAAGCAACTATAGTTTGTATATTAAAATTGTCAATATTGTATTTAACCGAAGCTTCTCCCATGTAATTTCTACGGGTTTTATATATCTCTTCAAGCCGCTTGTTTAAAATGGCCTGTAGCGGGATTACATCCTCAATGCTGCCCCTTTCGCCACCCACTTCATACGCTACATCACTAACATTAAAGATAAAGCCGCCCATAACCTCAAAGCTACCAAATTCTTTAGATGCGTTGATTTGTGCCTGGTAAGTATCTACAAGCCCTGTAAGGG
>JAEWKB010000240.1 GCA_023386255.1 Bacteroidota bacterium | reverse complement strand
AAAGCTGAAGGACTCGCGGCGGGCAAAGGTGTACTTATTATACAGGATTTGGCAGAAGCGCAGCAGGAGCTAAGGAATATGCTTGTTGATGCAAAATTTGGTGAAGCCAGCTCTAAAGTAGTTATTGAAGAATTCTTGGACGGCATTGAGCTTAGCTGTTTTGTGCTGACTGATGGAAAGAATTACAAATTGCTTCCTACAGCCAAAGATTACAAGCGCATAGGTGAAGGCGACACAGGCCTTAACACCGGCGGAATGGGTGCGGTATCTCCGGTGCCTTTTGCTGATGCGGCCTTTATGGAAAAAATAGAAACCCGGATAGTAAAGCCTACCATAGAAGGTTTAAAGAAAGATAAAATTGATTATAAAGGCTTTATTTTTGTTGGTCTGATAAAAGTAGGTGATGATCCTTACGTTATTGAATATAATGTGCGCATGGGCGACCCGGAGACTGAAGTGGTTATACCGCGTGTGAAATCGGATCTTGTTGAGCTGTTCAAAGCGGTAGCCGAAGAAAAACTGGATAATGCGTCTCTTGAGGTTGATGAGCGTGCTGCCACAACAATAATGGTTGTTTCAGGGGGGTATCCTGAAGATTATGAAAAGGGCAAAGCTATATCAGGACTTGAAAAAGTAGAAGATTCGCTTATATTCCATGCCGGAACTAGAGAAGAAAATGGCGCGGTTGTTACAAACGGCGGGCGTGTTATTGCAGTAACTTCGTATGACAATGATTTCCGTGAAGCCATAAAAAAATCTTACCAAAACATAGCATTGCTACATTTTGATAAGATGTATTATCGTAAAGATATCGGTTTCGATTTATGAAAGGAATGAATGTGCTGTAGTGTCCTGGTCATCATCATTGTTGGCCTTGAACACATTTAGCTGCTTGATCCAGTACCATGTAGCGGCACAGCATATTATAATAAATATCCATGTAATTATATTGGCCAGCCACCAGTTGTTAAGCTCCATTGCCCTGAAAAGGTTCATTGGTGCGAAAATGATCTTTTCAAACAGGAACTGTATTCCTTCAAAAAATGCTCTCATCTTTAAACAAGTATTATATTTACATCCACAAAAGTATAAAATTATCGCATGTTAGCAAGTGTTTTTAGTAAATCCAGGCCTATAAATTATTTTTTAATAGCGGCACTACTGGTTGTTATTTACTTTTTATACCTGTTCAAAGATACATACTGGACAAATTACTACTATCTTATCATCCAAAAGGCCGGGTTGCTGCTGCTTTTGGCCGGCTCACTTTTCCTTGTAAATTTTATTACCAGGCGAAATACATTAAGCAAAGCCAATACCTTTGCCATGTTCCTGTTCATGGTCTTCCTCATCCTGCTGCCCACAACGCTGGTTAACATCAACATTATTATATCCAACTTCCTGTTGTTGCTGGCCCTCAGGAGGCTTATATCTCTGCAGTCGCTTATAACGCCTAAAGAAAAAATTTTTGATGCTTCATTTTGGATTTTTGCTTCGGCACTTTTCCATTTCTGGACTATACTTTTCATTGTACTGGTGTTTATCTCGATAATCTTCCACGTATCACGCGACTACCGCAACTGGATAATACCCTTTATAGCATTTTTTGGTGTAGCTATTATATATGCAATGGCCATTTCAGTACTGGGTAAGGATTTTTTCGATCATCTGCACAGGGAAATCCGTGTAAGCTTTGATTTTACATATTTTGAGAACATTTACCAAAACATTGCACTGGCCGTCTTCTCATCGTTCGCGGTGCTGTTTTCGGTAACGCAGATACTGGCGCTGCCCAACAAGCCGCTCAACATGCAGTCGTCCTATAAAAAGATCATTTATTCTTTTTTGCTCGGGGTTGCGGTTTACGTGCTTTCGGCAGATAAGAACAACAGTTTCCTGGCCTTTACCTTTGCGCCGCTAGCCATTATGGGCGCTAACTATCTGGAGAGCCAGGAAAACGTATGGGTGCGCGAAGGTATCCTCACGCTTTTGGTGGCGGTATCATTGTTCCTTTTCCTTGCACAGTTATAGCTTGCTGCCGTAGGCAAGGTCGCCCGCATCACCAAGTCCGGGAACTATGTATTGTTTCTCGTTCAGGCGCTCATCCAGCGCGGCAATCCATAAGTGGCAATTATCCGGCAGGTTCTCTTCAAGGTAAGCCACACCTTCAGGCGCGGCAATAACCACGGCTATATGTATTTCCTTAGGGGTTTCGTTGTCCATCAGCTTGTTGAACACCGCAACCAAAGATTGCCCCGTGGCAAGCATAGGGTCTATAAGTATAAGCGTTTTATTGTGGAATGACGGAGCCGCACGGTATTCAACCAAAATCTCAAAATGATCATCGTTGTTGGGGTGGTGGCGGTAAGCCGATACAAAGCCGTTCTCAGCATCATCAAAAAAATTCATAAAGCCGGTGTGCAGCGCCAACCCTGCGCGCAGGATAGAGCAGAGGACTACGCCGTCTTTAATTGCTGTAGTTTCTTTTGTGCCAAGCGGAGTAGTAACGCTAATTTCTTTGTAGCTAAGGCTTTTGCTCAGCTCATAAGCCATAATCTCGCCAATGCGCTCAATGTTCTTTCTAAAACGCATGCTGTCCGTCTGCACCGTTACATCGCGTATCTGGGCAAGGAAATGGTTGAGTATGCTGTTGGTTTCGGAAATGTAGTGAACGTGCATTGGGTAATCTGTGTTTGTATTAGCAGGATAAAAGTATTAAAACTATATTTGTAAATAAAATTTAAACTATGTTTTCTAAAATAGCTTTCCCCGTTTTTGAGCAGAGCATCAACGACTACCACCAGTACGACAGTGTAGACCAGCCAATTAACAATCCGTTCCGTAAGGATAAGATAGAACACCTGCTATATGCCAAAAACTGGGTAGATACCGTGCAGTGGCATTATGAAGACATCATCAGGAACCCGAACATTGACCCTGTTGAAGCACTGGAGCTAAAGCGTAAAATTGATGCTTCTAACCAGGTGCGGACAGACATGGTAGAATACATAGACAGCTATTTCCTTGATAAATACAAAGATGTACAGCCAAAGGCAGATGCTAAGATTAATTCTGAGAGCCCTGCGTGGGCGCTGGACAGGCTGAGCATACTGGCCCTGAAGATACACCACATGCAGGAAGAGGTGAACAGGGAAGACGCATCGCCGGAGCACAGGGCCAAGTGCCGTGAAAAGCTGGACGTGCTGCTGGAGCAGAAGAAAGACCTTTCTACAGCGATTGATGACCTCCTGACCGATATTGAGAACGGCGACAAGTACATGAAGGTGTACAAACAAATGAAAATGTACAACGACGAGGAGCTGAACCCGGTGCTGTACCAAAACAAAAAATAATTCCTGCGATGGCAGGCACAACACATATTCTTGTAATAAGGCTCTCGGCAATGGGTGACGTAGCAATGACGGTCCCGGTGCTGAGAGCCTTGGTTTTACAGCACGCAGATGTAAAAGTTACTGTAGTTTCCAGAGCTTTTTTCAGGCCTTTTTTTGATGATATCCCGCGTGTGGATTTTTTTGCAGCCGATACCAAAGGCAGGCACAAAGGCTTTTTGGGAATCATCAAGTTATATAATGATCTTAAAAAACTTAGGTTTGACTCGGTGGCCGACCTACACAATGTGCTTCGGTCGAAGCTGGTAAAGAAACTGTTTGCCTTGAGCGGCAAAAAAACAGCAACAGTTGATAAGGCCCGTGCTGAAAAGAAAGCGCTAACCCGTGCTGAAAACAAAGTGTTTGAACCGTTAAAGCCCGTAACTCAGCGGCATGCTGAGGTTTTTGCGGCGTTAGGCTTTCCTGTTGATCTGGCTAATCCTGCCTTTCCAAAGAAGAAGGCACTATCCCATGAAATTATTGCAGTTACGGGCGAAAAACAAGGTAAGTGGATAGGTATTGCCCCTTTTGCGCAGCACGAAGGGAAAGTATATCCGCAGGATTTAATGCAGGAAGTGGTAGATAAACTGGCTGATAACCCAAATTGTAACCTATTCCTTTTTGGTGGCGGAGCCGCAGAAACATCAATACTTGAAACTATAGCGAAAAGCCGTCTCAACACTATAGTAGTGGCCGGCAAGCTGAAACTGGAACAGGAGCTGGCGCTGATAAGCCAGCTGGACGTGATGCTGAGCATGGACAGCGGCAACGGGCACATGGCGGCAATGCTGGGCGTGCCGGTGGTAACGTTGTGGGGCGCCACACATCCGTATGTAGGGTTTGCGCCTTTTAACCAGCCGGCAGAAAACCAGCTTACAGCCGATAGAGTCCAATACCCTCTCCTGCCGACATCAATTTACGGCAACAAAAAAGTAGAAGGCTATGACGATGCCATGCGTACCATCACGCCGCAAGAAGTAATAGAAAGAATTATGGCTGTAATAACTATTTAATAAAAAAGATGCCCTAAAGCATCTTCTATAATTTAAAGATGCGCTATCTCACATCTTAATACTTTGTACTTAATACTTCTTAGACATCATCATAGTCAACATAAATATCTGTAGATGTTGGGTGAGCCTGGCAGGTAAGTATAAGTCCTTCGGCAATTTCGCCGTCGGTTAATATGGCGTTCTTCTTCATTTCCGCCGAACCTTTTTTAATGCGCGCCATGCAGCTGCTGCATATACCACCCTGGCACGAGTAAGGCGCATCAACACCTTGTTTAAGGGCAGCGTCCAATATCGTCATTTGCTGAGACATGATAAAACTCGTCTCCTCATCATCTACCAGCACGGTAATTTGTGTGTGGCCGTCAAGAGGCTCGCTTATCTTCTTCTCGGCAATTGGTGTAGAGAATAGTTCAAACTTAATGTTCTTTTCCGGTATGTTATGCTCTTTCAGCACTTCGTTCACTGTAATGATCATTTCCTCCGGCCCGCACAGGTAGAACTTTTCAAACTCTTTTTCTTTGTGCTTGTTCCTGATGATAAAGTTTACGGTTGACCGCTCTATGCGACCGAAAATAGCCTCATCAGCCTTAGCCTGGCTATACACAAAATGTACAAAAAAGCGGCCTACATACTGCAGCTGCAAATCGTGCAAAAGCTGGTGGAAAATAGTTTCTTCCGGCGATTTATTACCGTACACCAACACAAAAGTACTTTCAGGCTCGCCCTGCAGCACCGACTGTATGATGGCCATAACCGGCGTAATACCGCTGCCTGCCGCAAAAGCTGCATAATTGCGCTGGCGGTCGGCATCAGGCTTAAAAGTAAAGTTACCCTCCGGGGTGCCTACTTCCATAGTGTCACCTACGGCAAGTTTTTCATTAGCAAATACCGAGAAGCCACCCTGTTTTACGGCCTTAATGGCTACACGCAGCTCTCCGCTTCCGGGAGCCGAACATATAGAGTAAGCCTTACGTATTTCCTGGCCTTCAAAGTGGGTTTTCAAGTTAATGTACTGGCCCGCAATAAAATTATAGTCCGGTTTTAAGTTTTCCGGAATATCAAAAGCTATTGAAACCGCATGTGGCGTTTCACGTGTTATATCTTTTATGGTAAGTGTATGAAATGTCGACATAAATTAAAATTTGAACAAAAATAAGCAATCCCGACAGGGAAATAAAATGTGTATTAAAAATTAATACATAATATTGTTATGCATAAGAAAATTATGTATGTTTGTTCTACAATTTTGCATTATGAAAAATTCGCAATTATATAAAGGCAGCCTTAACACCATAATCATGAAACTGCTGGAAGAAAACGGCAGGATGTATGGCTATGAGATTACCCAAAAGGTAAAACAGATTACCGCAGGGGAGCTGAACATTACCGAAGGTGCGCTGTATCCCGCGCTGCACAAGCTGGAAAGTGATGGCCTGCTGGATGTTGAGGTAGAAAAGGTAGATAACCGCCTGCGCAAATACTATAAGCTAACCGAAAGCGGTGAGAAGGAAACGGTAAACAAGCTTGCCGAACTGGAAGAATTTATAAAAAACATGCAAAACCTGGTAACATCCAATGTTAAACCTGATTTACAAATGTAAGTTATGAAGCTGACACCGGAACAAATTATACAGATTGAAGCCTGCCTGGAAAATGATAAAATTTTTTATGAGGATATCCGCCTAGAGATGGTTGACCATATTGCCAGCCACCTGGAGGAAACGCTTTCAGAGCATGATGATTTCCATACAGCCTTAAAGCAGTACATGAATTCGCACCACAAGGTAAAGCTGCTTACCGCCGCACGGGAGCAGGAAAGAATTCAGGATGCTTGTTACAAAAGAGCTTTCATATTTGCGTTTTTAAAGTTTAAAAGCGTTTTAACCTGGGTGCTGTTAAGCGTGCTTGTTTATTTGTGCTACCCGTTCTTTGGGTTGCGAATTGTTATAGACATAATCATGCTTGGTGGCATGTTTATTTCCATAGGATTGTTTAGAAGATTCGGCAATCGGTTTGACTTTATAATCCGGGTTTCCAGAAACCTTTGGCTTCCGTATGCATTTGTTGTATTGGTTATTTCAAGGGTTTTTAAGGTTTTAGGGCGAGACAATCCAACAGCATACATAATCAACGCCGTTGCAGTAGGCCTTCTCTTTACGGCATTTATACTGTTTTGGAAACTGGATACTGATTTTAAAAAGAAAAGATATGCCTAAACTTACACAACAGCAAGTACAGTTTATCTATAACTACCTTGAAAATTCGGGTATACAATACCTTGATGCGCGTGTAGAGATGACGGACCATGTAGCCTCGGGGCTGGAAGCTATGGAGGGTGATTTTTATGAGAACTTTAAAACCTATATGCTTGAGCATAAGGAAAGCCTATTGGCACAATATGGCAGGTTTAAAAAGATTGCCTTAAACAAAGGCCTTACAGTGCTGAAGAATAATGTATTTTCTTTATGGTTTGTAGCTGCTGTTGCGGTTTTAGTACTGTTGGGGGATCCTGCTGCTAATTTTTATAGTGAAGAAATTATAGTTGACGGATATTCAATACTTGCTTTAGTGCCGGGCGGAATATTAGCGCTTTACCTAACTTATACCAAGGTGTTCTGCAAATGGAGCTTTTCGATAATGGATCAGCTGTTCGCAGTTTTTTTATGGGCAGGATTTATAATTGATCCCATTCATTTTCTGGAAACGCCGGTGTCGCGGGCTATATACTACTCTACAGGTATTGTATTTAATACAGCTACGGTAATATCCTATTATAAAATACACACGCGCTATAACAGGCTGTACGTCCAGAATCTTAAATTGTCATGAAACTAACACCACAGCAAATACAGTTTATTAATGATTATCTTGAGAAGGCAGGTATAAGGCACCTGGACATCCGTATTGAAATTGCCGACCATATTGCCACCGCGCTTGAAGAAAACGAGGGTGAGTTTGGAGAGAATTTCAGCCGGTATATGCTTGCCAATAAAGAGGCATTGCTGGAGCAGAATGAAACCTTCCGTAACATAGCGAGGGAAAAAGCCTATGGCTGCATAAGGAAGGGTATGGCTCATCCCGCAGCAATTTTTGTAGCGGCGGCGGCATTGGCAGGCATTGCCATCTTACCGCAATATACCGCAATAGAGAAGCTTACCGCACACTATAGTATAGCTTTTAGTCTGGGCGTGCTATTGCTGTTCTGTGTTTTGGTAGCGTACCGTGTTTTCGGAAAATACAGCTACTCCGTAACCGACCGCCTGCTCTGGACAACACTTTTGCTGGGGTGCATGATAAATGCCTACCGGTTTTTAGAGAACAATTATCTGCTACTGGCTTTCTTCTCGGTGGGTACATACATGAGCCTTGTATTCATCATCGCGTTTTATAAAACAGTTCGTTCTTACAAGCTTAAATATAAAATGGAGCTGATATGAAAAAGCTAAATGAAGAACAGGTAGCACAGCTTTTTGTTTTCATCCGTAAACATTTTGTAGAGTATTACGACCTGCAGTGCGAGCTGGCCGACCATCTGGCCAATGGCATAGAGGCCGCGTGGGAGCAAAACCCCGCACTTACATTTGATGAAGCTTTGCAGCGCGAGTTCAGGAAGTTCGGCATCTTCGGCTTTCAGGATGTGGTAGAGAAACGTACGATTTCCCTCCAAAAGAAATACTACCACCTGCTGTGGGGCTATTTTAAAAATTTTTTGCGCCTGCCTGTAGTAGCGGGGACTATATCAGCCATAATTGCCGTACGCCTGCTGTTGCAGCTGTCGCATTGGATTTTTGGCGTACTTATTTTCGGCATGATCATCATCGGGATGGTCCGCCTGTACCGCCTGCGGAAGAACTATAAAGAGAAACTAAAGCGCACCGGGCGTAAGTGGCTGCTGGAAGATACAATTTATGCCTGCGGCGGTGCCGGTGTGCTGCTCAATGTGCCGCTACAGTTATACATAAATATAAAAACGGTTCCGTCAGCAAACATGCTGTGGCTGCTTTCGGCTATATTAGTACTTATAGCCATTTATGATTACATAGTGCTTTGGGTTATACCCTCGCGAGCCGATGAACACATGGAAGCTGCCTATCCTGAATACAGGCTGCAGATTTCTAAATAAATTCTGTAACTTTCAGCGCACTTAATGTACTAATCCGCTAAACCAACTCTACAGTAATGTTTAAAAAATTTCTTTGGCTGGAATGGAAATCTTTTTTCCGGTCTGCCAGTCTGGGCAAAAGCATTGCCCTGAAAATTTTTATGGGCTTTTTAGCCGTTTATTTTATTGTTGCTTTTTTAGGCCTCGGCCTCGGGCTGCACGCTTTATTAAAAGCAATATTACCTTCAGAGCAGCCCATTTTTTCGGTAAACCGTTTCGTTTTGCTTTGGTTTCTGGCCGATGTGGTAATGCGCTTCTTCATGCAAAGCCTTCCGGTAATCAATATCAGGCCGCTCATGGTTATGCCCGTAAAAAAGAAAACAGTTATACACTTTGTGCTGTTAAAAAGCCTTTCATCATTTTATAACATGCTGCCGTTACTTGTTATAATACCGTTCGGCATTATGTCCGTCGCTAAAGGGGCCAATCCTGTAATTGTTATAAGCTGGATGATTGCTACAGTGGCTTTTACCGGCGCTGTTAATTATGGTAATTTTTTAATTAAGAAAAAGTTTGCCGAAAATTTAAAAGCCCTGCTGCCATTTGTAATTGCAGTTGCGGGGCTTGGGCTTCTTGAATATTTTGAAGTGTTTTCTATAACAGGTGCTTTTGCATCAGCAATGATTACTGTAATAACCATCCCTTTCCTTTCGGCAATATTTCTGGTTCTGCCTGTAGGGCTTTATTTGTGGAACCTGGCTTACCTTAATAAAAACTTTTACCTTGATGCTTCTGTGAGAGCAAAGGCGGCCAAAGTAGACACTACTAATTATAGCTGGACAAGGCGTTTTGGCGATATTGCCCCATTCCTACAGCTTGACCTGAAGCTTATCTTCAGGAACAAGAGGCCAAGGGCAACAGTATTCCTTAGCTTCTTATTTCTGTTCTATGGCCTTATCTTCCTTCAAAACGATTCTGAGTCGGCGCAATTCATGCACATTTTTTTAGGCATTTTCATCACCGGCATATTCATGATCAATTTTGGGCAGTTCATCCCATCGTGGGATAGCGCCTACTATCCGCTTATCATGTCGCAAAATATACCTTTGCGGCAGTACCTCGCTTCAAAAGCAGGGCTGCTTACTTTTTCAATAGCGGTTATGGCAATTCTATCAACACCATACGTATATTTTGGCATAAATCTTTTGCTTACCATATTGGCCTGTGCGGTATATAATATCGGTATAAATGTCCCTATGCTGCTTTTTGCAGGATCGTTCAACAAAAAGAAAATAAGCCTTGAAAAAAGCCCCTTTATGAACTACCAGGGAACGGGCGCTACTCAGTGGATAATAGGAATTCCGCTGTTGCTTCTGCCAATGCTCATATGGGTTATCATGAAATTTGCCGTTGGGTATCTTCCGGCTACGGCTACCATTGCAGCGCTGGGCATAATTGGCATTTTGCTTCGCGGGTGGCTAATGGGTAAAATTGCCCTGGCTTACAAAACACGCAAATATGCTACACTGCAAGGATTTAAACAGGAAGAAAACTAACCAGACACAAACAATTACAACCATGATACAGGTACATAATTTAAAAAAAGCATACAATGGCACGCTCGTGCTTGATATTGACCATCTTGAGATTAAAAAAGGCGAGAGCTTTGGCCTTGTAGGTAACAATGGCGCCGGCAAAACCACATTCTTTAGCCTGCTGCTGGATTTGATACAGCCTTCGCATGGGTATATTACTTCCAACAACGTAAAGGTGCACGAGAGCGAGGCATGGAAACCTTTTACTGCGGCTTTCCTTGACGAAAGTTTCCTGATAGGCTACCTGACGCCCGAAGAGTATTTTTATTTTATAGGTGAGCTGCGCGGGCAGAACAAAGCCGATGTTGATGCGCTGCTGGCACAGCATGAGGATTTTTTTAATGGCGAAATACTTAACAACAAGAAATACCTGCGCGACCTGAGCAAGGGTAACCAGAAGAAGGTAGGCATTATTGCCACACTTATAGGCAACCCTGAGGTAGTGATACTGGATGAGCCGTTTGCCAACCTGGACCCTACCACGCAGTTCAGGCTTAAAAAGATAATAAAAGACCTGGCTGAAAATAAAGATGTAACCATATTGGTATCAAGCCATGACCTTATGCACACTACCGAGGTGAGCGACAGGATTGTAGCATTACATAAAGGCAAAGTGGTTAAGGATATACAAACATCTGCCGAAACGCTCAGGGAGCTGGAAGAGTTTTTTGCGGTATAACGTTTAATCCCTGCTGCGGCAGGGATTTGTTTTTTTGCTAAAAAGCATTCCACTTATCAAAAAGAACCGTATTTTTACCCCTCACTATACTAAAATTCTATTTTAGAAGTTAAGGGATAAAAGCTTTTACATTGAAAACCAGTACCTATAAATATATCATATTGTTTGTGTTGGGCGGGCTGCTCATAGCCTGTTCTACCAAAAAAAACCGCTTTACAAACAGGGCATTCCACTCAACCACCACCAGGTATAATGTAATGTACAATGGCGACCTGGCACTGGAGGCGGGGCTTAAAGACTTAAAAAACACTTACCAGGACAATTATTGGGAAATACTTCCGGTGGAAAGGATGCAGCTAACCGAAGAGGAAATGGCTCCTACAGATGCCAAGAACCCTAACTTTGAACGGTCTGAAGCAAAAGCTACCAAAGCCATACAAAAGCATTCTATGAACATTGGCGGTACCGAATATAACCCGCAGATGGATGAGGCACACCTCCTGCTGGGTAAAACGCGCTACTATGACAACAGGTTTATACCTGCACTCGAGGCTTTTAACTATATTTTATACAAGCACCCGCACAGCGACAAAATTTATGAGGCTAAGGTGTGGCGTGAAAAAACCAACCTTAGATTAGAAAACGAAGCCATTGCCATAAAAAACCTTAAGAAGCTTATAAAAGAGAACCCGCTTAAGGAACAGGTACTTGCCGATGCCAATGCCACGCTTGCCCAGGCATACATTACTACCGAAGCGCTTGACAGTGCTGTGGTAGCCTTAAAAAAAGCAGAAGCCTCTAGTGAGCTTAATGAAGAGAGGGCTCGCTACCGCTTTATACTTGGCCAATTGTATGACAAGCTGAACCAGAAGGACAGTGCGTATGCGGCTTACCAGTCGGTTATAGATATGAACAGGAAGTCGCCAAGGCGTTATGTTATCCAGGCCCACGCCATGCAGGCGGCACAGTTTGATTTTGCCAAGGGCGATACGCTGGCTTTCATGGAAAAATACCGTGACCTGCTTAAAGACAGGGAAAACAGGGCGTATCTTGATGTAATAAACCATCAGGTGGCGTTGTTTTATGACAAGCAGGATATAGACAAGGAAGCGGTAAAGTACTACAACAAGTCGCTTCGTGCCAATTCTAAAGACAAGTATCTTACGGCGTCTAATCACCGTAATCTGGGAGAATTATACTTTGAAAATGCCAAATACGTTACGGCAGGGCAATATTATGACAGTACCATGGTGTATCTTAATCCCCGCACAAGGGAATTTAAATCCATCAAAAAGAAACGGGATAACCTTGCTGATGTTATTAAGTATGAAGGTATTGCGCAAACCAATGACAGCATACTGCGCCTTGTGGCGATGACGGACCCACAGCGACAGGCGTTTTTTCAAGATTATATCGTGAAGCTTCAAAAGCAGGAAGCTGAGGACCTGAAACGCCGGGAAGAGGAAGTCCGCAAACGCGAAAATATGGCAAACAATGCCGCGGCCGGCGGTACAGGTAATGAAATGTTTCAGGACGATAACCGATCCAGGGGAGCTAATCAATTAAGACAGGATAATTTATCGCAAAGCCTTAGTAAAAAACAGGCGGGAGTGATTAATTCAGCTTCAGATCCATTATCAGGAGGATCGCCATCTTCATCTGTCGGAGGAAACAGCAAATTCTACTTTTATAATGTAGCAACGGTATCCTATGGCAAGCTGGAGTTTAAAAAACGCTGGGGCAACCGTGCGCTTAACGATAACTGGCGCTGGTCAGCCGAACAAAGGGGCAGGAACAATCAGCAGGAACAACAGGATGTAGCATCAGGTGAGCGTGGTACAGACATGGGACCAGCCCCAAAAGAGGGAGTTACAGACGCTAAGTATACACCGGAGTTCTATATAAAGCAGCTGCCTACATCACAGGTGGTTATAGACAGCCTTGCCAAGGAACGCAATTTTGCCTACTACCAGTTAGGTACTATATATAAAGAGAAATTTAAGGAGTATCCCCGCGCCGCTGATAAGCTGGAGAAGCTACTTGCCAATAATCCTGAAGAGCGCCTGGTGCTTCCGGCCAAATATAACCTGTATAAGATATATGAAATCATAGACCCTGCGAAAGCTGAGGTGTACAAGCAACAGATACTCACCCAGTACCCTGACAGCAGGTATGCTGAGATCATAAGGAATCCAAATTCGGAAACAGTAGCCAACGGCAGCCCTGAAGCAATATACGCCACATTATTTAAACGATATGAAAAAGGGGAGCTTAGGGAAGTGCTGGCCGAGACAGAGAAGAACATTGAAACATTTGAGGGCGAGGAAATCGTGTCAAAGTTCGAAATGCTGAAAGCAAACCTGGCAGGGAGGCTTAAGGGTTTGGATGAGTACAAAAAGCAGCTGAATTTTGTATCGCTTAATTACCCTAACAGCGCCGAGGGCAAGCAGGCTGAGGCCATGCTTAAGACTGACATTCCTACACTCGAGAAACTGGCATTTGGCCGCCCGGCACCAAGCTATAAAATTATCTTTAAATTTGCTCCTGATGACCCTAAGATAAAGCCGCTGGCAACGAAGATACAGAAGTTTATTAAAGACGGGCTTAATAACAGTATTACCCTTTCGGAAGATATATATACCACCAATGAGAACTTCCTGGTAATCCACGGCTTTAACAGCAAGCTGGCTGCGATTGATGCGGTTACTATCCTTAAGGATTATAAAGAATATAAAGTAGCTGAAACACCGATTATAATTTCAAGTGAAGATTATAAGGTGGTGCAGATAAAAAAGAACCTTGCTCAGTACACAGCAATAAAATAAAATACCATGTTTGACAAACCACAAAAATCATATACGGATTTACTCGGTAAAACAAACAGGATTGTTGAAGGGACAACCATAAAAGGAGACATTATTTCACAAGCCGACTTCAGGCTTGACGGCGAGCTTATAGGCAATTTCACTTCAAAAGGGAAAATTGTTATCGGGCCTGCAGGAAGCGTTACCGGTGATATTAAATGCAGGAATGCCGATATTGAAGGCAGGTTTAATGGCAAGATAGAGGTGGCCGAAATGCTGAATGTAAAATCGAAAGCACATATATTTGGCGAGGTTACGGTTAGCAAACTATCAGTAGAGCCGGGCGCTGAATTTAGTGCTTCGTGCATTATGAAAACAGCGGTAAAGCCAATAAAGAATAATAATGAGCAGCAACAGGCAGGATAAAAACCCTAATAAATGGCTTGTTCTTATAAGCCTGCCCATACAAATGGGTGTCGTGATTTTCCTGTTCTCCTGGCTGGGCGGCTGGCTTGATGAAAAATATCCCAACAGCAATGACTGGTACACCAAAGGGCTTACGCTTGCCGGAGTGTTCCTCTCCTTGTACTACCTGATACGGCAGGTGCAAAACCTTGATAAAAAAGAATAATATGTCAAAGCAAAAAGGGCTTTCAGGGGTTCTGTTTCTGACGGTTGTTCTGCTGCTATTTCTTAACGACTTCATACTAAAATATAAGTTTCATAATGAAATAACTGGCAAACTATCAGATTTTGCCGGACTATTTGCATTTCCCTATTTTATAAGCCTGTTTGTGCCCAAACAAGCAAAAGCTGTATATTTTCTTACTGCCTTTTTATTTATTATTTGGAAGTCTCCCTTTATTCAGCCTGTAATAACTTTATTTAACAATATCGGCATTGGCATTAGCAGAGTTGAAGATTATACAGATTTAATTTCATTGCTAATCCTGCCTTTCTCTTACAAGTACTTAATTTCTCCAAATAAAATCCTTCTTCGGCTTCCAAACATCTTCAAACCTGTTATTACTGGTTTTTGCTGTTTTTGCTTTGTTGCCACCAGTGTTCCCCGGGAAGAAGGCAATACTCATCTTACATCAAACCTGAAAGTAATCTTGCAGGCAACACCCGAACAGGCTGAATATAAGATGGATCTTAGAGCATCAAAGAATGGTACGTACGAGTGCGAATTAGTATTTGAAGAAATAAATGCAAACATCACCAGCTATGTTACATTAAAATCATTACCTGGTGGCTTACTGGAAATCAAACTTGACAGTATTGGCAAATATAATTTAAAGGGAAATATGTTCACAGGTATTGATGAGAATGATGTTAAAGCACTTAAAGAGTTCAGTGTAAAAGAGTATGAAAAAGTGTTTTTGGAAACGAAGGTTATGAGAATGTACAAAAACTAACATTAAAAGAATGGTGAAAAAGTATCGCATATTAATATTTATTACAATTGTTTCAGTTGTCTTCTACATCCTGAACAAGCTCCTGTTCTTCCTGCCTGATTTTTCCGCTGAATACAAAAGCTACCACTACAGCCTGGAGGTGCTGTACCTGTTCTTTTTGGCGTGTGCACTAGCGGTACTGGCAGCTGTTATAATTGTAAATAAAAGAAGCCCGGACAATACCGGTTTTGCTTATGTGGGCGGCACACTTATACAAATGGGTTTGTGCTATGCCATGCTGCGACCAATACTTAACGCGCCGGAGGGTACTGCCGGATTTGAAAAGGCTAATTTCTTTATCATTTTTCTTTTGTTTTTAGCAACAGAAACCATTCTTGCCATACAGATTTTGAACAAAAAGCAGTAATTGCTGTTTTGAGTGACAATAATTAAAAAAAATAATTTTCAGGTTGTTGAAATATTAATATTTAGCGTTACCTTTGCGCAAAATTTGAGAACCCGTAAAAATTAAGATAAGGCAATGGTGATTTCCAATAAACCGCTTAAATTCATAATGGCAGCCTTAGTTGCCTGTCTTCCTTTCACTAATTTTGCAAACACAGCACAGGATTCTACACATCATGATGTAAAACCTGCTGACGTTGAGTCGGTTTCTGTACATACCGATGAGCACGGCGCTGCTCTTGATGTTAAGACAAAAAACAAGCAGCACATACTGCACCACGTTAAAGATTCACACGATTTTACTTTTTTCTCAGACGAAGCTACAGGCAAAGCATATGGTTTTCCGCTTCCTGTAATTCTTATTGATGAAGGGCTGCATGTGTTTATGTCTTCAGAGTTTCACCATGGAGAAAAGGTGGCTGAAAGTAACGGTAAATATTACCTGCTTAACCACCACGACGGAAAGATATATAAAGTTGACGGGCCAAACGGCCAGCTTACCTACGAGAACGGCGATCATGAGCATCCTGCCAACGCAAAGCCGCTTGATTTTTCAATCACTAAAAGTGTATTGATGATAATGGTTACGGCATTGCTTATGTTCATTATCTTCAGCGGGCTTGCAAAATCATATCCTAAGAATGGAGGAATTGCCAAAGGCTTCGGAAGGTTCTTTGAGCCCTTGGTTATCTACATCCGTGATGAGATAGCTATCCCAAACATTGGCGAAAAACATTACAAAAGGTACATGAGCTACCTGCTTACCATATTCTTCTTTATATGGTTCCTTAATATATTCGGACTTACACCGCTGGGAGTCAACGTAACAGGTAACTTTACGGTAACGGCTGCTCTTGCCATCCTTACCTACCTTATTACAACATTTACAGCGAACAAAAACTACTGGGGGCACATATTCTGGATGCCGGGTGTGCCGTGGCCAATGAGGATTATCCTTGCTCCGATTGAGCTTTTGGGTACCATCATTAAGCCTTTTTCATTAATGATACGTCTTTATGCCAACATATTTGCAGGCCACATTGTATTGATGAGCATCATCGCACTTATGTTCGTGTTTAAGAACTGGATAGGAAGCACATTGTCATTCGGACTTGCATTTGTCCTGTCAATCCTTGAGATACTGGTAGCGTTGCTGCAGGCTTATATTTTCACGATGCTTTCAGCACTGTATTTCGGTGCGGCGGTAGAGGAGCATCACCATGATGAGCATCATGCAGAGGCACATCATTAATAAATTGAACGTTTAATTTTTAAATTAATATATTATGCAAATTCCAACAATTGTAGGAGCTGGCCTTATCGTAATCGGTGCTGGTCTTGGTATTGGTAAAATCGGTGGTTCAGCAATGGACGCTATCGCTCGCCAGCCTGAGGCTTCTGGTAAAATCCAGACTGCTATGCTTATCGCTGCCGCTCTTATTGAAGGTATCGGTTTCGCGGCTCTTTTCGCTGCTTAATCAAGAAATCAAAGCAACAGTTGCAGCGGTTGGCTGTAACTGTTGTTTAAACAAACAAACATCTTAATTTAAAATATAATGGATAAGTTAATAAACGATTTTGCTTTCGGGTTGTTCTTTTGGCAGGTACTTATTTTTGTACTGCTTATAGTATTGCTTAAAAAATTTGCATGGAAACCTATCCTTGATTCAGTTAACGCAAGGGAGCAGGGTATTAAGGATGCTTTGGCTTCTGCCGAGGCTGCACGCAAAGAGATGCACAACCTGCAGGCCGATAACCAGAGGATACTTCAGGAAGCGCGCCTTGAAAGGGATGCAATGATAAAAGAGGCCCGTGAGATAAAAGAAAAAATGATTGCTGACGCTAAAGCGGAAGCACAGGCTGAAGGCGCTAAAATGATTGAGCAGGCTAAAGCTTCTATCAACAGCGAGAAGAACGCTGCCATGGCCGAGCTTAAGAACCAGGTTTCAGCTCTTTCTGTAGAGATTGCTGAAAAGATCCTTAAAAACGAACTATCTAACAAAGAAGCTCAGACAACTTTGGTTGAGAACATGTTGGGTGACATTAAATTAAACTAATACAGCTATGACAGGTTCAAGAGCAGCAGTACGATATGCAAAGGCAATCCTGGAAATGGCTCAGGCTTCAGGAAGTGCTGAACAGGTTAATAACGACATGGCCCTGATAGCCGCTACTATAAAAGAAAATGCTGAACTTCATACTTTCCTTAACAGCCCTGATATAAAAGGGGAAGCTAAGGAGGCGGCACTAAAAGAAATTTTCGGCAGTACAGGTAACATCACTCAGGGATTGTTCCGCCTTATGCTGGAAAACAAAAGGTTTGAGATACTTGACCAGGTAGCTGTACAGTACAAACTGCAGTATGATGTAGCACAGGGTGTAGAGGAGGCAGTGGTTACTACCGCTTTCCCAATCACTCCGGATCTTGAGTCTAAAGTGCTGGATAAGATAAAAGAGTTTTCAGATAAGAAGATAACGCTTAAAAACATAGTTGACCCTGCTATAATCGGCGGGTTCATCCTTAGGATAGGCGACAGGCAGTTCAACGCATCGGTAGCTAACAGGCTGCTAACGCTAAAAAGAGAATTAAGTAATTAGTATTTACCACACAAAAGTGTTTAAATTATAAAGCAAGATGGCAGAAATTAAACCGGCTGAAATTTCAGCGATTTTAAAGAAACAAATATCCGGTTTTGAATCCGGAGCTACGTTAGAAGAAGTAGGAACAGTACTTAACGTAGGTGACGGTATTGCCCGTGTTTACGGACTTTCAAATGCTCAATACGGTGAGCTTGTAGAGTTCGAAACCGGTTTGGAAGGTATTGTACTTAACCTTGAGGAAGACAACGTGGGTGTTGTACTTCTTGGCTCATTCCAGGGCATTAAGGAAGGTTCTACCGTAAAAAGGACGCAGCGTATTGCTTCTTTAAAAGTTGGTGAGCAAATGGTAGGCCGTGTGGTAGATACCCTTGGTAACCCAATTGACGGTAAAGGCCCTATTGGTGGGGACCTTTATGAGATGCCGCTTGAGCGTAAAGCGCCGGGTGTTATCTTCCGTCAGCCGGTAACCGAGCCGCTTCAGACAGGTATTAAGGCTATTGATGCCATGATCCCCGTAGGACGCGGGCAGCGTGAGCTTGTAATTGGTGACCGCCAGACAGGTAAGTCAACTGTTTGTATTGACACTATCCTTAACCAAAAAGAATTTTATGATGCAGGCCAGCCTGTATTCTGTATATATGTGGCAGTAGGCCAAAAAGCTTCTACTGTTGCAGGTATTGCCAAAACCCTTGAAGAAAAAGGTGCGCTGGCTTATACTATCATTGTTGCGGCTAACGCATCAGACCCTGCACCAATGCAGGTGTACGCTCCGTTTGCAGGTGCTGCAATTGGTGAGTATTTCCGTGACACCGGCCGTCCTGCACTTATTGTGTATGATGACCTTTCTAAGCAGGCGGTTGCTTACCGTGAGGTGTCGTTACTACTTCGCCGTCCACCGGGACGTGAGGCATATCCTGGTGACGTTTTCTACCTTCACTCAAGGCTTCTTGAGCGTGCCGCTAAGGTTATTTCCGATGACGATATCGCTAAGAACATGAACGACCTTCCGGAGT
>JAEWKB010000236.1 GCA_023386255.1 Bacteroidota bacterium | reverse complement strand
GCCTTTTATAATTACTAAGCCTTGGATAGGCTTACCTTTGTCGGCTCCTTTACATTTGTCGCACTTAGAATTCTTTTTCGCCGGATTAAGTATCTCTACTATCTTGCCGTAAATTTTGCCGTTGCTCTCGTAGATCTCAACAATACTCTTAGCCTGGCCTGTTTCATCGTCAATAGTTTTCCACTTTCCGGTTACCTGTGCCTGAGCCGAAAACACACCCGCTACAGCTACGAATAAAATAGTTAAAAAGTAGTTCTTCATAATAATTTCTTTAGTTAGTGTTAAATATATAAATTTTTTCGTTTCAATTTATGAATAAGCGCATTTAATTCGAAGCCAAGCAACAATATAAAGCAGTTTATCCATATATAAAGCATTACTACAAGCAGCGTGCCAATTGATCCGTACAGCTCATTGTACTGGCTAAACCTCACTACATAAATACTGAAAAGCCAGGACGTTAGTACAAAAAGTACGGTAGTTAAAACCGACCCATAACTGAAGAAAGCGGCGCGGCTGGTTTCCTTTGCAGCGAACTTGAAAAGTATGGATGTACCTGTTAGTATCATAAGGACAAGGAATATGTACCGGCCAATTTCAAGCAGGTAGATATCATCGGTAAGGAAGCCATTATCTTTCAGGCTGTGGATGATAACCTCCAATACCAGTATGGCTACTACTGTAACAATCAGCAAGAATACAAAAACCAACGAAATGCCTATGGCCAACGCATATTGTCTGAAAAATGTTCGTTTTATAGTAATGTGCAGGCTGCTCTGGAAACCGCTCAGCAGTGCGTTCATGCCGTTGCTCATAAGCAATATGGCAAGCATAATACCTATAGAAAGGAGGCTACTGTAACTGTTGCGGGTAATATCGTCTATAATTTTATATATGGCATCATAGGTGTTGGGCGGCACATTCTCGCCTACAAAAGTCAGGAAGTCCTCCCTAAAACCCTCCAAGGGAATATACGGAATAAGGTTAAGCAGGAAAAGCAGGAACGGGAACAAGGACATAAAGAAACTGAACGCGATGGAACCCGCCCGGTACGACACATCACCATTAACAATTCCTGTAATGTACAGCTCCAGCAGGTGGTACAGCGTAAGCCCTTCCGAGTACGGAAGCTTTATGCTCTTGCCAAACAGCACCAGGTGTTTTATAACCGGTATGCGTTCAAGTTTATGTTCCAGTTCAACCGACATTAAAAGGCTTTTAGGCTAAGGTCTAAGTTATAAATAGAGTGTGTGAGCGCCCCCGACGATATATAATCTACACCGCATTCGGCATAGTTGCGCATGGTCTGCTCATTAATCCCGCCCGAAGATTCCGTCTGGCAATAGTCGCCAATAAGCGCAACAGCCTCGCGGGTTTGGTCGTAGTCAAAATTATCGAGCAGTATGCGGTGCACGCCGGGGTTGGCAATTATTTCGCGCACTTCGTTAAGGTCGCGTGCTTCTACAATTATTTTCAGGTCAAGGTTATTAGTCTTAAGGTATTCATGCGTTTTGGTAATAGCTTCAGTAATTCCGCCGGCAAAGTCTATGTGGTTGTCCTTCAGCATTATCATATCATACAGGGCAAAGCGGTGGTTTTCGCCGCCGCCTATAGTTACAGCCCATTTTTCGAGCGCGCGTATGCCGGGCGTTGTTTTGCGGGTATCGAGCACTTTAGTGCCGGTGCCCTCTAAAATATCTACATATTTTTTGGTTTTGGTGGCAATGGCGCTCATGCGCTGCATAGCGTTGAGCACCAGCCTTTCGGCCTTAAGTATGCTTTGCGAGCTGCCCGAAACGTGGAACGCTACATCGCCAAAGTTTACCGGCGTTCCGTCCTGCAGGAACACTTCGACAGTAAGGTTAGGGTCTACATACTTAAACACCTGCTGTGCAAAATCTACCCCTGCCAGTATGCCGGTGTCTTTTACCAGGAGTTTGGCGCGGCCTGTGGCGCTTGCGGGTATGCAGGCCAGTGAGGAGTGGTCGCCGGGGCCTACATCTTCACGTATGGCGTTGGCTATTATTATATCGAGTTCTTTCTGGAATTGTTCTCTGGAAATCATGCAATGGATTGTTTAGGCTAAAATAGGGAAAAATTTATCTTTAATTGTGTTGTGGTAGTAGAGAAGATTTTTAAATTGCCAAAATTTTTAATATGAATGATGTAGAGCAAGAGATTCATAACTCATCTTTAAGAATAAGTAAACGAGAAGGTGAAATAGTTAATGAAATAGATAAATTAAATAGTAAAGTAAAACTCTTCACGATTATTGCTTGGGGACTAATAGTTCTAGGAATCGTTGTAGCAATATGTGCAATTTTATATTTTTTTAAATTCAACTCTGGGTCAAATTTAAAACCTCTTGATGAATTTATGTCAGGATCAGTTGCAGCTGTATGGTCCTTAGCTGGTCTGTTCTTTATATATGTTGCCTTTCTAGGACAGAAACAACAACTATTAAATCAACAATTGGAAATAATGTATAGCCAATTGGAAGTTAAGTATACCAGACTTGAGCTGTCGGGTCAAAAAGAAGAGATGAAGGAACAAAACTCCACATTAAGACAGCAAAAATTTGAAACCACATTCTTTCAGCTCCTTAATTTATTTAATTCCATTGTAAATTCTTTAGATTTGAGAAATTCTAGATCTAAAGAAGTAACAACATCAGGTAGAGATTGTTTTGAAGTTTTTTATAGAAGATTGAATTCGTATATCAATCAACAGAAGATAAACTTACAGCAGCAAGAAGTAACAATAGAAGTATATATAAATGCTTATGACGAATTTTACAATGTTAACAAATCAGATATGAGCCATTATTTTAGAACACTCTACCACATAATAAAATTTATTCATAACTCCTCGATAGACAACAAGAAACAGTATATTGCTGTTACTAGAGCACAATTATCTAGTTATGAACAAATTTTACTTTTTTACAATTGTTTACATGTTAATGGAAAAGATAAATTTTCGCCTCTAATAGAAGATTATGCTCTTTTTAAAAACATAGATGAGGGTTTATTATTTGATCCAAATCATAAATCTCATTATAAGAACAGTGCTTATGGAATAAAATAAGTTATTATGGAGATTGTAAATAGAAGTGAAATAAAAAATTTTGTTAAAGGTATTATCATCATTACAATCGTATTTCTCGCTGTTCCAGTAATTTTCTATTTTACTAATTTTGGTACAAGTGAGCTTTCTGAAAGTGAGTCTGTATGGGGAGCTTTCGGCGATTTTATTGGTGGAACGGTAGGTACTTTTTTAAATCTTATTGCAGCTTTTTTGTCCCTCATAGGGGTATATATAACTTTAAAAATAGCGACTCGTATACATGAATCAGAAAATGAATTTAATCAAAATAATATTATCCGGGAAACGACAAGATTTAATAAGGAAATAGAATTAATACATAAACAAAATAAACCTTACCCCGATATTGAAATTCTATCTTATCATGATAAATTGCAAATATCTATTGTTAATTATGGTATAGGTCCCCTCATTATAAAAGATCTTCAAATTAAGTATAATGATAGAATAAACTATAAATTCCTTTATCAAGCTCTTGAAGCAAATGTCAATCTCGACAGATGTAAGGCTTATTATAACACCTCTTCAGTACTCACGTTATCACCAGATCATTCAAAACGGCTAATTTTAATTGAGGGCAATAAGGAGGGAAGTGAATTATCCAAGTTACTTGATGATTGTATAAAACATTTAATGAAATGCGAGATTGTCGTAATATTTGAAGACATTTTTGAAAATAAATACCAAACAAATTTTAAATTGCAAGAAATGCTAATTGAATAGTTATTTAAGGTCATCAGCCTAATCGCGTCAACTGTATTCCAATTGCGCTTCGACAGGCACAGCGTGACTGGATGTGCATCAAATCAGCAGTCATCAGCCCAATCCGTGTCATCCGTGTTCCATAATCGAGATTTCTCCTGTCGTCGAAATGGAAGAAACACAAAAACTTTGCAACTTTGTACCTTTGCAACTTTGCAACTACTAACACATGAACATAAAGCTCCTCGCCATAGGCAAGACCGACAACAAGAACCTGCAGCAGCTCATAGACGATTACATGAAGCGGCTCTCGTTCTACATAAAGTTTGAGCTGGAGGTAATACCGGACATCAAGAACGTGAAGAACCTGAGCGAGGCGCAGCAGAAAGAAAAAGAGGGCGAAATGATCCTGGCCAAGCTCTCCCCTACCGACCAGCTAATCCTGCTCGACGAGAACGGCAAAAGCTTTAGCAGCGTGGCATTTTCCGGCGAATTACAGAAGAAAATGAACTCAGGCATCAAAACCCTTGTTTTTGTGATTGGCGGCCCCTACGGCTTTTCAGACGCGGTATATGCAAAGGCACAGGGCAAGGTGTCGCTATCGGCCATGACGTTCTCCCACCAAATGGTGCGCCTGTTTTTTATCGAGCAGCTCTACAGGGCTTTTACAATACTGAAGGGTGAGCCGTATCACCATCAATAGAAATTTTAGATTTATGATTTCAGATTTCAGATTCCCACAGTAATCTAAAATCTAAAATCTGAACTCTGAAATATTTTTACGCACTCCACCGCCTCCTTTACATCGTGAACCCGCAGTATGTTAGCGCCTTTGGTTAATGCCAGGGTATTGAGTGCGGTAGTACCGTTTAACGATTCCGCAGGGGTTGTCCCAAGCAGTTTATAAATCATCGACTTGCGAGAAACTCCCGCTAAAACAGGCAGTTCCGTCATTTGGAAAAGCTCCAGTTTGCTTAGTACTTCATAATTCTGCTGCAGTGTTTTGGCAAACCCAAAACCGGGGTCAATAATTATATCATTTATGCCTGCCGCCCTTGCCGCCGCAATCCGCTGGGAGAAGTAGAACAGCATTTCCTTCACAATATCCTCATAATCGGTCAGTTTCACCATGGTTTGCGGGGTGCCGCGCATGTGCATCATGATGTAAGGAACCCTTAGCTTACCCACCGTTTCCAGCATTGCCTCATCCAGCAGCCCCGCTGAAATGTCGTTTACTATCGCCGCCCCGGCCAGTACGGTTTCCTCAGCTACTTTCGCTCTAAAAGTATCTATTGAAATTAGTGTATCAGGGAAGTTTTTCAGCACCAGTTCCAACACCGGCACAATGCGCTGCAGCTCTTCATCCTCGCTTACAAATTCGGCATTCGGCTTTGAGGAGTATGCTCCAATATCTATAAAATCAGCGCCTTCGGCAAGCATGCGCTCCGCCTGGCTAAGCAGCTCCGCCTCGTTTTTGTACCGCCCACCGTCATAGAAAGAGTCGGGTGTACAGTTCAGGATGCCCATCACTTTGGGTTGGGACAAATCAATTAACCGGCCTTTGCAGTTGATAAGCATGTTAGTAGTTTTTAGGCTGCCCCTTTGGTTTTAGGGGGTGTTTTAGTACATTTGGGAAAATTTCATTACAAAGATATACTTAATGCACAATACTTCCGCCGAATACGACAGCGTTATAGCCATTTGCAGGCAGCTTTACATCAATAAAATGAAAGATTACGGCAGTGCCTGGAGGATATTGAGGCTGCCATCGCTCACCGACCAGATTTTTATAAAAGCACAGCGCATACGCAGCCTACAGGAAAATGAGGTGCGCAAGGTGGACGAGGATGAGACGGGCGAGTTTATTGGCATCATCAACTACTCCATTATGGCCCTCATACAACTTGACAAAGGAGTGGCCGACCAGCCCGACCTTGGCGTTGATGAAGCTACCGCACTGTATGATGAGAAGGTGCACCTTACCAAAACCCTGATGGAAGCCAAGAACCATGATTATGGCGAGGCGTGGCGCGATATGAGGGTGAGTTCGTTAACCGACCTGATCCTGCAAAAGCTGCTTCGTGTTAAGCAGATTGAAGACAATAAAGGCAAAACACTGGTATCTGAAGGTATTGACGCCAATTACCAGGACATGATTAATTATGCTGTTTTTGCACTAATCTTAATGAAGAAAATATAACCTTACCAAAATAAAAAGCTATGAAAATTATTACCAATATTTGCCGGGTTCTCGTTGGGGTGCTGTTCATTATTTCGGGACTTATAAAGCTGAATGACCCTGTCGGGTTTTCGTTCAAGCTACAGGAATATTTCGGGTCTGAAGTATTAAAGATGGAATTTCTTATTCCTTATGCACTGGCGCTTGCTGTTATCATAGTAATTTTTGAAGTAGTACTGGGCGTAATGCTGCTGGTGGGTTATAAGCGTAAATTCACGCTGTGGAGCCTGCTCATCATGATCGTGTTCTTTACGTTCCTTACGCTGTACTCGGCTGTGACAGGCAAAGTGACAGACTGCGGTTGTTTTGGCGATGCGTTGAAACTAACCCCTTGGCAGTCGTTCACTAAAGATGTCGTATTACTGGTACTGATATTGGTGATATTCTTCAACAGGAAACATGTAAAGCGTATTTTCAGCAAGTTTGCTGCAGGCCTGGTAGTATATTCCAGCCTTGCATTGTGCGGGCTGTTAGCTTATTATGTACTGGCGCACCTGCCGGTAATAGACTTCAGGGCGTATAATATTGGTACAAACATCCAAAAGGGTATGGAGATCCCACCGGGAGCGCCACAGGCCAAGTACGAGATGGTTTTCCTTTATAAAGTAAATGGTGTGGAAAAAGAGTTTACCGACAAAGAACTGGATAAAATACCTGCCGATGCAGAGTTTGTTGACAGGAAGGATAAACTGGTACAGGAGGGATATGTGCCGCCAATACATGACTTTACTCTGGAACTTGATGGCGCTAACTATACCGAAGAGCTGCTGAACGAGCCGAAGCTCATCATGCTTATATCGTACGATTTGGAGAAAGCCAGTGACGATGGGCTTGCCAAGCTGCCTGCTTTTGTTAAAGAAGCACAGGCTAAAGGCTACAAAGTTATTGGCGCAACGGCTTCGGGTACTGATATTATTGCACAGAAGAAAAAGCAACACGGCCTTACTTTCGATTATTACTTCTGCGATGCCACAACCCTTAAAACCATTGAAAGGGCGAACCCTAGCAT
>JAEWKB010000021.1 GCA_023386255.1 Bacteroidota bacterium | reverse complement strand
GGCTGGGAGTGCGCTACTATTACCTGTGGCTGCTGAAAAAGCTCTCTAACCGCGAAATCATTGACTGGCACCCGGATAAGACCAATACAGAATATTTGTATGAAATAAAGGACAGCGCGCTGCGCCGTGATTTTGAATACCTGTCCTACATATATGACTATAGCTGGTATGGCGAGTTTACTATTGACGAAGTTGCCTTCGCCAAAGCCGAAAAGGCATTTGCCAAAACATTAAATACCTTATAACATGAACAGGAAGCTAACCTTTTATATAGTCATCCTCTGCCTGGTTATAGGGTTCATAGTATTTGTTGACGCCAATAAGCCAAAGCCTGTAGATTGGCGCCCAACCTATGGGCTTCATGAAAAAAAGCCTTTCGGGCTTTATATTTTTAACAGGGAGGTACCTAAGCTTTTTAAAGGAGATGTAATAAAATTAAATGTTACACCTTACGAATACTTTAATGCCGACTATAACTATGATAAGAACGAATATAAGGCCAAAGGTACTTTTATGAGCATTGGCCATGACGTGCTGGATGAGCAGTCGGCTAAGGAATTGTATTATTTCGCTGAGCATGGTAATACGGTTTTCTTAAGCATGAAGAACTTTCCGCCACAGCTTATTGACACACTGCAGGTACGGGTTGGCTATGAATTCACCACTGTAGATTCTATACCGCTTTACGTGGGGGCAACAAAAGATAAGGCTAAAAGCTATAATTTTAGCGAAGGTGTCAGCCTTACGTATTTTGACAGTATAACAAATCCGTATGCGCAGGTGCTTGGTTACCATAATATTGGCAATAAGCAGTATGCTAATTTTATAAAGATACCGGTAGGGCACGGAAGCTTCCTGCTGCACACTCAGCCGGCTGCTTTTACAAACGTTCACCTTCTTAAAGGTAACCACCACGAGTATGCAGAAGAGGTTATATCGCACATAAAAGACGGTAACATATATTGGTTTTCCGGCCGTAAAACAGGCCCTTCTGATTCACCGCTGCGTTATATAATGGCACAGCCGGGGCTTAAATGGGCTGTGTACCTTGGGCTGATAGGCATAGTTATATTTATGTTCTTTAACGCCAAAAGAAAACAGCGCATCATACCTGAAATTCCTCCAGTACGTAACACTACTGTTGATTTTACCAAAACTATAGGAAACCTGTACTACCAGGAGGGCAACCACCACACCATTATCGACAAGAAGATAATTTACTTTTTGGAGCGGATACGGAATGAGTATCTTATTGATACGTATTCGCTTGATGATGAATTTATAGAAAAGCTACACCAAAAAACAGGCAAATCTGTAGAGGAAATACGGGAACTGGTAAGGATAATAAAAGTGCACAGGCACAAGTTTGAAAGCACCGAAGCCGATGTAATAGAAATTAATAAAGCAATAGAAAACATAGTGTTATGACAGAAAATTTTGACAACAACATAAACCCGGAGCAGCAGGCGGCACCGGAGAATGATAATATTAACTTTCAGTCGAGGCTGGACCTTAGTGGGCTGCAGCAAAGCATTGATGCCGTAAAGCAGCAAATAAACACCGTAATTGTAGGCCAGCACAAAATGATAGACCAGCTGTTGGTAGCTATACTGAGCAACGGGCACGTGCTGTTGGAAGGTGTGCCGGGAGTAGCTAAAACTATTTCGGCTAAACTGCTTGCGAGGACACTTTCACTGGGTTTTAGCCGGATACAGTTTACGCCCGATCTTATGCCTTCAGACATTTTAGGTACATCAGTATTCGATCTTTCCAAGTCGTCCTTTGATTTTAAAAAAGGGCCAATCTTCTCAAATTTCATCCTTATCGACGAGATAAACCGCGCCCCTGCCAAAACCCAGGCTGCCTTGTTTGAGGTTATGGAAGAGCGCCAGATAACCGTGGAGGGCAAGACCCATGCTATGGAAGCACCGTTCCTGGTTATTGCCACGCAAAACCCTATTGAGCAGGAAGGTACTTACCGCCTGCCCGAAGCACAGCTGGACCGTTTTCTTTTCAAGATAAGCATTGATTACCCTAAGCTTGATGAGGAAATTGCCATACTTCAGCGCGAAAATGCCCTGCACGAGCGAGACAAGCTGGAGAACATTCAGCAGATACTGTCTCAGGCAGATATATTAAAATATCAGGGCATTGTAAAACATATTGTTATTGAGCCGCAGCTTATAGAATATATAGCTAAAGTTGTAACAAACACACGCGATAACGCGTTCCTGTACCTTGGGGCATCGCCGCGTGCATCCATCGCCATACTTAATGCTGCCAAAGGCTATGCCGCGCTAAGGGGCCGTGATTTTGTAACGCCCGATGATATTAAAGAAGCCGCCATACCCGTACTTCAGCACCGCGTAGTGGTAGCGCCCGAGCGTGAGATGGAAGGCTTAACCAGCGCTGAAATCATCAGGCAAATAATTGATACTGTAGAAATACCGCGCTAATGAAGTGGTTTAAAAAGCTATACCTCACCAATTTCTTTTTCTATGTGCTCATTGGGCTCATGGTGTGCTTTGTGCTGGCCTACCTGTTCCCTGCGCTGTACAAGGCCGTATGGCTGCTGGTGTACATATACATTGCCTTTACGGTGATAGACATACTGCTTCTATTTACCAACAGCCGCTTTACTGCCACACGCACCACTCCTGAAAAACTTAGCAACGGCGATGAGAACCCGGTTACGGTACGTTTGCAAAGCGGCTATTCGTTTGCCGTGAGCCTTAAGGTTATTGATGAGATACCTTTCCAGTTCCAGCTGCGCAATTTTGAGATAAAGCGCAAGGTAGCTGCCGGCGCATCAGATGCTTTTGAATACATGCTGCGCCCTACCGAACGTGGTGAATATTACTTCGGAAAGCTGAATATTTATGTATCTTCCCCTTTACGCCTGGTGTCACGCCGCTATATGTTTGGCGACGGGCAGATGGTGCCAACATACCCAAGCTATATCCAGCTGCGTAAGTACGATCTCATGGCATTTTCTAACAAGCTGTTCCAGTACGGGCTCAAGAAGATTCGCCGCATAGGCCATACCATGGAGTTTGAGCAGATAAAGGATTATATTGCGGGTGATGATATCAGAACTATAAACTGGAAGGCTACTGCCAAAAAAAACCAGTTGATGGTTAACCAGTTCCAGGACGAGCGTTCGCAGAACGTGTACATGGCAATTGACAAGGGCCGCGTGATGAAAATGCCTTTTGAGGGGCTGAGCCTGCTGGACTATGCCATAAACTCTACGCTGGTACTAAGCAACGTTATCCTGAAAAAGGGTGACAAGGCCGGTATGTTCACCTTCTCTAAAAAGGTTGAAAACCGTGTGGCTGCCGAAAGACGATCAGGCCAGATGCAGAAGGTGCTGGAAACGCTTTATAATGTAAACACCAACTTTTTTGAGAGCGACTACGGCCGGCTGTATGCCGACATTAAAAAGAACATAAACCAGCGCAGCCTTATACTCCTATATACTAACTTCGAAACACTTGACGGACTTCACCGCCAGCTGCCTTACCTTAAAGGCATTGCCAAAAGCCACCTGCTGGTTGTGGTATTTTTTGAAAATACCGAACTAAAGGAAGTTATGAATGCCAAGGCACGTAACATACAGGAGGTATATGACAAGGTGATAGCTGAAAAATTTGCTTTTGAAAAACGCCTGATAGTGAACGAGCTGAAGAAGTACGGCATCTACTCGGTACTAACCAGCCCGGAAAACCTTACTATTGACAGCATCAATAAATACCTTGAAATAAAAGCGAGGGGAGCATTGTAGGGGTGCGGGTTTGAAGTTTGGAGTTACGGATTGGGGTCGATAATGTCAGTTGGTGCATTATAAAATTATGATATCTATTCTACACCTGAAATTTTTTTTATACATTGTGTCTAAATAACTGTATTTTAATATTTTAGATATGAAAAAAGTTGTTTACGCAGCTATGTCAAGCATTTTAATTGTTGGTTGCTCTCCCGATAGCGGCTCAACAATTACCGGCGAAACGTCAACTGTAGAAGAAACGCTTTCAACAGAAAGAGTTAAAGGTGAGATTCCACGCGAGATGAATATATTTACTACACTACCAAAAGCAGGAAACGTTTCGGTAGCTGAAATGCTGGAGTTGTACAAGGAGGATATCAGTAAATCGCAAGGACAGGATTATGACACAAACCTTAAGAACATGTGGCTTATTTATTTAAACAATAAAGTAGTAGCCGAAGGTTCTCAGGAGCAAAAACTGTTTATGATAAGGCAACAGACAGGCATGGATAATAACCTGCCGCACTTTAACAGCTTCTATAAGCTCCTGGCATCGGTGACAGGTCTTGATAATGCAGAGAAATCAGGCATAGCGCAGGCTTTTTATGACAAGAACATGAAAGTGATAGAGGAAGTGAAATGGTATCCACCCGAAGAAAAACAACAAAAAGAAACTGAACTGATACTGGCCCGGCGCAATTTCGGGATGCAGTTGCAGTTTTCAAAGTAGTTAGCCAGTATCAAATAGAATAAAGCTGCCTCGGGTGAGATAGCTTTTTATTTCCAGGTCTGTTCTGGAACACACAGCATCAGGATAAAATACTGATAAAACAGATTAAATTTGCCATCAGCTAATCCCTAAGCCTTTCACAGCATAGCTGCAAAACAATTATATAATGAAAGGGGCTTATACTTTTATAATAAAACTACTTCGTTACGTATACCCAGCCCACAATAGGCGTAGGGTAATCAGGTTCGTTTAGCTCCAGTACAAAGTAGTATGTTCCTGCCGGCACGGTGGTGTGGGCAGATCCTACTTTATCTTCATTGGCAATGCCGTCCCAATCGGGCGCGGAGTGGTCGCCTGTCCATACCAGGTTGCCCCAGCGGTTATAGATGCTCATTTTAAAGTTCAGGAAAACATTGCGGAGACCTTTTACAAAAAAGCTGTCGTTTACGCCGTCGCCATTTGGGGTAACATAGTTATACGTTTCGGGTGGGCATAATCTGGTTTTCAGCATAAAAGAGCCAATGGTGTAGCAGCCATGTTCGGTTTCAAGCCTCACAAAAACCTCCTGAGGATTGGATTGACTTTCAAAATCAGAGGTATTCATAATCTCATTAATCTCCTGTTCTGCTTCTGTAGCCGTGTTGTAGAACGTTACAATATCTGTCGCCTCAGTTTTCAGGCTTTCCTCATATCCTGAAAAATCAAACGTACCTTTCCCAAAACCTTCATTGCAGCTCACCAAGTCGGCCGGGTCGTTAAGTGTGGGGGACACCCATAGTAATACCTGTAATGTAAAGTTGTTGTTGTTTTCATCAGCTTCCACGATTATTCCGGTACCTGTCCCGTCATCATCTACTACGAAAACCAAATTAAAATCTAAAGGTACCTCATCGGGAATAGTTAGCGTTATACTACCCTCTTCGCTTCCGCCGATAGGAATTGGGAGCAGCGTTTCGGTATATTCCAAGAACTCGTTGTTGACATAAATTGAAATTGGTGTGCCGGCAGGCAATACATCGCCGCTGTTAAGGTTGCTTACAGTGTAATCAACTGTAACCACTCTTGAATTGCATGCCTGCTGCAGGTTTTGGGCTGTTATAGTTGCATCAGGAAAAAGGCAGTCTATAGCTACAAGGTGAAAAGAACCTATGGTAAAGCAGCCATTTTGATCCTGCAGGCGCACAAATATTTCCTGATTCTGAACAGTTGATAAAAAGTTTGTTGTATTACTGATTGGAATGCCGGGTAAGCCGGCTTCGGCTGCTGTAAGGTAAAAAGTAACCACATCGGTAGGTTCGTTCTTTAATGACTCTGCATATGCCGAAAAATTAAAGTAACCCACACCCGTGCCATTATCGGTTTCGCAGGCAGTAACGTCAGCCGGCTGAGCCAGTGGGGGAGAAAGCCATCGTTCCACCCTTACCATAAAGCTGTTATTGGCTTCATTGGTCTCAGTAACCGTACCAGTACCATTCAGGTAGTCGGCAATCAACATCAGTTCAAAATCTTCACCTGTGCCCGCAGGCAGTGTTATGCTGATTATACCGCTCTCGCTCCCCCCTACGGGAAGGATATTAGCAGTGGTAAAAGAGGTTACAAAATCGCCATCAACAAACACCGATACCGGCACTCCGGCAGGCAGTACATCAGTGCTGTTCACATTATACACTGTATAATTGAACTGAACGTTTAGCGAATTGCATTGCTGTATGATATTTTGTGCTGTAACCGTGGCATCGGGCATTTTACTGTTGAGCTTGGTAACAATAGCATTGATCATTACAAAATCCTGTTCCGACTCCAGTATAATTTCTGCCGATTCATCCCCGATGTTTATCATGTTCTGGATATCATAAATGTCCAGATCCATATTGTACAGGTTTGTGGCACCGGTAACGCTGTTAGTCCCGTTAAATGCATTACCTTGAGGATTTAAGGTGTTGAATAAAAGATTTCCGTTAATTGTTAGGTCTTCGCTATTTGCAATAGCGTTGTCACCTTCCCAGGCTACAAAGCCAATTTTAGCACCTATATTATCCACTACGTTCAGGCTTGGCAGGTTTATGGTAATATTTTGAGGTACATACTGCAGCCCGTCATACAGGTTCAGCTGGTTAAGGGGCAGGGCAGGGTTGCTGTAAAATACAACTATGGCCCATCCGCCAAAGTTGGTCTTATTGTCACAGTAGTCAGAGCCATTGGGTATAACAGCCGTTAAATCAAATTCAGATACCGTATAAGATCCATTGCCTGTGGCCTGTACTAAGGCAGTAACATCGGCAAAATTGCTAAAATAAGCTCTTGGTATAGGGTCGGTTGTTGTGGCTATGAGGTCGAATGTGCGCAAGGGCGTTACATCCTGGCCATTTAGTTTTATGGCATCATCACCCGTTCCTGAGCCTGCCCAGTACAGGAAGGCACGTTCTATAACATTGCCTGCAGCAAGGTTAAGTACGGCCGATGAAGAGGTATTTATGGTGCAGATAGGAGTAACATTATTTTCAGAAGGATTGAGGGTGTTGCCCACAAACGTAAAATCATATTGCCCGTTAAACTGTTCATAGAGCGCTATGTTTTGCGCCAAGGAAAGCAGCGGGCATACAAGCAGAACTATTAAAACACGTATCTTTAATTTCAAGGCAATTTTTTTTAAAAGTAAGAAATTTTGAATAAACGGCAGGATTTTAACCGTAATGGCAGGTGCGGAGAGGTTGTATTTGTAATTTTTGTTACATTTACCACATCAACCCGCTGCATGATAAATACCCCGATGTACAGGATAGAGAAATATAACAACAGCTTTTTCAGCACGTGGAATAACTTTATTGAAACATCAAAAAATGGTACGTTCCTGTTTCACCGGGACTTTATGGAGTACCATGCCGACAGGTTTGAAGATTACTCGCTGCTGATTTTTGAAAATGATAAGCTGCTGGCTGTGCTGCCGGCAAACAGAGTGGGAGATGAGGTACACTCGCATGATGGTCTTACTTATGGGGGTCTGGTTCTGACTTTTGGTATAGCTCCGGATGTCATAAGGAATATATATTCATTGTTGCTAAAGTACCTTTACGAGCAAAATTTTAGTAATCTGAAAGTAAAACCCATACCGGTGTTTTATAATAAAGAATCTTTATCGGGAGAAGGCAATCTGCGGGGTAGTATAGGAAATGCCATAGCTACTGAAAATTGTTATGCAATAGATTTTAATAAGCCACTGAAAATTTCTGCCAGTAAGTTAAAGCATTTCAGGAAAATTTCTAAACTTGATATCGAAGCCAGATTTGATAATGAATTTAATTTGTTTTGGAGCCAGGTACTTGTGCCAAGACTGCAACAAAAATATAATGCTACACCAGTACATAC